>JAAGZM010000930.1 GCA_024206355.1 Gammaproteobacteria bacterium
GAGCCGATCATAGATATGAATCCAGATGCGCTAATTATGTCCGATCCCGGATTAATCATGATGGTTAAAGATCGATGGCCAGAACAAATCATTCATTTATCTGTTCAAGCTAATGCAGTTAATTGGGCCACCGTAAAATTTTGGCAACGACAGGGTATCAGCCGAGTTATTCTTTCTCGAGAATTATCGATTAATGAAATCGAAGAAATACGTCAACAATGTCCAGAAATGGAACTAGAGGTCTTTGTTCATGGAGCACTTTGCATTGCTTATTCAGGCCGTTGCTTATTGTCCGGCTATATGACCCACCGAGACTCTAATCAAGGAGCCTGCACAAATTCTTGCCGTTGGCAGTATAATGCTCATGAAGCAAAAGAAAATGATGTGGGTGATTTGATCCCTGTTAATGCAGATCCTATATCAGAAGAACCTGAAGAAGTTGCACCTATGTTACTGCATGAGCGCGACCGTCCAGGTGAATATATGCCCGCTTATGAAGATGAACACGGCACATATATTATGAACTCAAAAGATCTACGAGCAGTTCAGCATGTCGATCGATTGGTTAAAATGGGCATTCATTCTTTAAAAATTGAAGGTAGAACCAAATCACATTATTACGTTGCTCGAACAGCACAAGTTTATAAACGTGCTATTGATAATGCTTTAAGTGGTAAAGACTTTGAAATGTCGATGATGGATGAACTTGAATCTCTCGCCAACCGTGGTTACACAGAAGGGTTCTATCGCCGCCATGTTCCATCAGAATACCAGTCCTATGAAACTGGAAACTCCCATGCCCTTAAACAGCAGTATGTTGGAGAAATGACTTATAAAAATATCAGCACTAGAGAACTAACCTTTGATGTGAAAAATCAGTTTAAAATTGGTGATCAGCTTGAACTTATGACACCAAGAGGAAATTTCCATTTTACTTTAGATAATATGCATTCAATGAAAGGTGAACCTTTAGAGGTTGCTCCTGGTTCAGGCTGGGTAGTCAAAGTTAAGCTTCCCGAATCTATAGATATGGCTAGTATTGATAAATATGCCCTGCTCGTTCGTGATTTAAGCTATTAATATTCTCCCAAACTTTCACAAAATTCAGATAAAAAGTTGCATTTATACTGTTTTTTCTATTTAATTACTCAATTGATTAACTAAATAGATCCAAATAATGCCAACTGTTACCGTTCGAGGACGTCCCATTGTCCATGCTAAACAAGAAGAGCAGAAAGCAAAATTACTTACTGCAGCACAAAAGCTTCTGATAGAAAAATCCTATCGAAGTGTGACTATAAGAGAGCTCGCAGAAACTGCAGATGTTAACTCCGCGATGATTGGGTATTATTTTAAGAATAAAGAAGGGTTATTTATCGCATTAATGGACAAAATGTCAGAGCAACTTTTCGTAACAATGCAACAAGTTCAAATATCAGATAATCCTCTTCGCTCATTTATTGGAATTATGATAACAAAGTTCTCTATCAATAGAGGTTTTGCACGACTTGTCTATGATGAATTTATGACTAAAGATTCTCAACTAGGAAATGATTTTATGCAACGATTTCCTAAACGAATGTCCAAGGTTCTACCTCGATTGATTATTGATAATACTGCAATTACTGATCCAATCAAGGCAAACTATGCAGCGTTCTCATTAATGATGTTAATCATTACGCCTTTTATCGCTGGGCCAGTTAGAAAGATTGGTTGGGGCATAAGTGATAAAGAAATCAAAAGTCCTGAATGGTCTGAACATATATACTCACTCTTTATGCATGGTTGTTCCAAGGAGAAGAATTAATGTTGTCAACAAAAGATTTCTTTAAAACAAAAAAAGCACTTCCTATCATAGCCGGGGCTGGTCTTGTTATCACAATACTAATAATAAAACTTCAACCAGGTTTATCTCACAATCCTGCAGAACGGCCAAGTACTGCAGTTAGTTACATTGAACTACAACAATATAAGTTAAAACCGGAGATTATCGGTTATGGAATTGTAAAGCCTGATCTCTCTCTTCAAGCAAAAGCAGAAGTAACAGGAAGAGTCATTTATACCCATCCTGCCTTAAAAAAAGGGGAGATATTTACTAAAGATACCCTTCTGCTACAAATTGATGATAAGGATTATTTACTGCAACTTAAACAAGCAGAAGCAGATCTGATTGCTACACAAGCAAATCTTACAGAAATGGAAATTAATATTGAGAATAATCAACTCGAATTGGAACTAGCAACTGAAAAGTTAAAAGTACGTGAAAAAGAATATGCTAGACTGACTAAACTACGGAAAAGTGGTTCTGTTTCTCAATCATCACTCGATAAAGAAAAACAGAATTTTTTACAGCAAAAACAAGAGTTGCAACAACTAAAAAATAAACAAACTACACTACCTTCGCAATTAAATGTTGTCAAAGCTAAGTTAGATATATCAAAAGCAAAATTAGAAAAAAGTCAGCGTGATCTTGAACGTACTAAAGTTAAAATTCCATTTAATGGTCGTATCAGCAGTGTATTTACTGAACAAGATCAATTTGTCGCTACAGGTGCCCCATTATTCGATGCTTTTGGTCTCGACAAAGTTATAGTAAATGCACAATTCCCCGTTGATCAATTTCGGTTATTTGCTAAAAATTTCAGTCGTGAGGATCAAAGAAATAACCGTAACGAAATAATTCCAAGCATGTCTCAATTACTTGATTCATTTGCCCTCACTGCAGAAATAGAAGTTGCAGGGGGTGACTTTAGTACATGGACTGCTAATGTTGAGCGCTTCAGCGATGATCTTGATCCGCAAAGTCGAACTGTTGGTGTGATTGTTAGTGTCAAAGGCAGCTATAAACACATAATACCTGGAAACAAACCCCCGTTACTTGAAGGCATGTATATGAAAGTTACTTTACAAGGTATGCCTATACAGTCAGTAGCTTTACCTCGTTTTGCATTACATGAAAAAGAAGCATTCACAATCACCACCGATAATAAACTCCTACGTATTGCCCTAACTGATATTCAGTACCAAGGAAGTATGGCTATAATTAATTCGACTTTACAGTCTGGAGATAAGATCATTACCTCTGATGTGTTTCCTGCGGTCAATGGAATGGATGTTACTCCAATTATTGATAAAGCAACTAATAAGCAAATGAACAAGTGGCTAGGAGTGAAAAAATGATTCGCTTTTTTGCCACCCATCCAACAGCAGGGAATTTATTAATGCTGCTGATGATGGCTATCGGAATAATAACACTTCCGCAGATTAAGAGGGAAACTTTTCCTGAAGTAAAAAGTTATTCAGCTGAAATTCGTGTACCTTATCCAGGTGCGGCACCAGCAGACGTTGAACAAGGTATTTGCCTAACATTAGAAGACGCACTCGATGGCATAAGCTTCGTAGAAGAAAAGGTATGTCAAGCAAGACAAAACCTTGGGTTGATGACCATCAAGATGTATGAGCATGGTGATTTTGCAAAATTCATGGATGACGTAAAAAGTGCGATCGACGGAATTAATGATTTTCCTGTCGAGGCTGAGCTCGCTATTATTTCAGAAAAGGGGCGCACTCAAAATGTTGTTTCTATAGCACTCACAGCAGATATTCCTCAGCCAGAATTAAAAAATTTAGCAGAAATGTTAAAGCAAAAGTTGCTATATGATCCTGATATTCCACTTGTCAAAATAAAGGGGTTTTCAGAACGTCAGCTTTTAATAGAAGTGCCCAACTATAACTTACGCCGCTACGGATTAAGTTTGCAAGATTTGGCGGTACTCGTAGGCAAGCAAGATATCGATCTACCTGTAGGCTCTATTGAAACCAGCTTTCGTGAAACCCAACTCAGGTTTACAGATGAAAGAAGAGGTTCTGCTGAATTAGCTGAACTAGTTATTATGACGGGTAAAAACGGCAATGAAGTCCGCCTAGGAGATATCGCAAAAATTAGTGATACTTTTGAGCTTGCAGAAGATAAAATTACTTTTAATGGCAAACCTGCAGCGCTCCTACAAATCAATAAAAATACAACCGATGATAGTTTGAGAGTACTTGAAGCAGTTGAAAAAATCATCGCTATTGAGCAAGCTAAGCTGCCTTTTGGTGTTGACCTCGAACTAACCCAAGATGCGACGAGTATCGTCAAAGACAGGATAAGCTTGCTGCTCAATAACGCCTGGCAAGGACTTCTCTTAGTCTTTGGGGTTATGTGGTTATTTTTTACGATTCGTTATGCCTTTTGGGTAGTGATGGGTTTGCCTGTTTCATTTCTAGCCAGCATGTTTTTTCTTGGTAAAATGGGGATCTCAATAAATATGCTGTCAATGGTCGCCCTACTTTTATCACTAGGTATATTGATGGATGATGCCATCGTTATTTCTGAATCTATCGGCAGTCAAATAAAAAAAGGCTTGTCACCACTTAATGCAGCAGTTGAAGGAACAAAAATAGTTGCCCGAGGAGTAATTTCTTCATTTTTAACCACCATTTGTATTTTTGTTGGACTCATATTTATTGAAGGCAATTTAGGGCAAATACTCAAAGTGATACCTATCGTATTATTGATTGTTATAACTGTTTCTTTAATCGAAGCCTTTTGTATATTACCAAGTCATTTAAATCACTCTTTGGC
>JAAGZM010000154.1 GCA_024206355.1 Gammaproteobacteria bacterium
CAATATGTGTTTAGGCAGAACCCTTATTGGAATCCAAGACAGCATCTTAACTTCGATCGATGATACCTGGCACTGAAGCCAACTGGCTCCGGTGACTATCGACTATTGCCCTTGACTCGACGGCGGCTCATATGTGTTATGATGCAATTTCATCTATTCCAAAATCTCGAATTTCGATGAAAGGCTTATCCTTTCGTTTAAGTTTGAATCAATCACATCGGCGAGGATTTCATAAGTTCCTATTGGTTCGTGATCTTCAATTCTGACTTTGACATACCCGATACTCATTTGAAGCGCTTTTCCGGGCGATGCTTTTCCGATCCATGCTTCTTGCATCGGCAGATCGGCATATGTTTTTCCGTCAGGTTGAATAATTTTATATTTTACAGCTAGATTGCAGTGCCCGAGTTGATCTTCCGTGCACCCACTAAAAACTATCAATGCGGAGATAAATTCATTTCTTTTATAGTTTTTCTCCGTATCCAAGTAAACAGTCTCAGATGGGGTGCCCCAATTCTTTAAGGCCTTCTCGACATTGTTGGTGAGCAGCAACCATGCACCAAACTCACCAATTGCCTTTTGATCTGGAGAATCGGGTAGAGGATTGCCCTCTCGGTCGATCCAGCCAGCAACAGAGGCAGAAGACAGGGCTACAAGTAATGCGAATGTTAATGCTGATTTAGATATCAATGTTTGGTCCAGGTTCCTGCATCATAAAACGTTTAAATCAGCCGATCGAAAAAGCGGAGTGAAACGACGCTTTTGAGAATCGGCTGGATTTTCTTGTTAGCCGTTCTGAGTTAAAAGACTCTTCTTTTCTATAAGCAACCATAATATTATTAACAGGATCCATGTTGTTAAAGAAAATAATAATTTGTAATTTAACAAGTATTCAAATTGTTGGCTAAGCAAACGATTATGAAATAGCGGACTTGTCCAACATAGCATTTCAGAAAACCCAACAATGATTCCAGAAAGACCCAACCAAACATTGATCCTTTGAAAAGTAAAAACCCCTATAAAAACACTTAATAATCCACATGACCAATAGAACCATAATTTATATAATTGGTTTTCATCATATTCTCTTGCTTCAATTTCTTTTTTTATTTTAATTTCAGCTTCATATGGTTCAGTATCTCTTCGGAATCGACGTTCAATTTCAGGATTGCTTGAATCTGATTCATAACTTTCCACATCATTTTGTGCTTTTCTATAGAGCACAACGAGTTCCTCCAAACTTTTTGCTTCAGCAATATCAGATTCAACTTCATTCTTGAATTCATCTAGTGCAGAGTCGGTTGATTCAATCCATTTAACATAAACATGCCTAAATGTTTGAGTTGTTGATATGAGCATGGCTATTAGGAATAAGACAGTTAAAGTTGTTTTCATCCATAATTCTCCATTTTTTGACGGCTAACGCCGCAAACACCGGAGGCAAAACCAGAGCGGAGCGGCGGTTTTGACTTCCGCGTGATTTGCCTTGTTATATGCCATGTTTTGCTATAACCGCCACAGTTAAAAGGAGGGTAATTGTAGGTATTAAAACCCACATACCCATTTCATATATTTTAAACATGCTGCTTTTGGATGACCATTTATTTTGCTTTATATTCCTAAATTTAGGCGACACTAGATAAAGCAAGCCACCAATTAAATACTCTAAATATTCAAGGCCCACAAATTATTATAAAAATAGATATTTTATTACAGACCAGATTACATATATAAAAATGAGAAAAAAGAGTATGGCCCAAGTAATTGATTGGAATTTAAACCATTTACTTTTACCTCTCCAAAACGTCTCAAAATCATCCATTACTAATAGTTTAGTTTTAACATATAACG
>JAAGZM010000931.1 GCA_024206355.1 Gammaproteobacteria bacterium
CGCTGTTGAGAATCAACAGAAACAATAAGTAACTGCTCATGTGCCATGAGTGGTTCGAGCTGATTAGGCTCAATGAGTAATGGTAAATTAAGTTCTGTCATAATTAAGATTCTGTATAGTCTATGTCAGGCAATATTCTCATAGGTTTAACAAAATAACTAGCTGAAAAAGGTATTTAATTCTAAAATGCCACTCATTGTTTAGTCTCAATTATAGCCATATTGCTGGATTAACTTGATTTAACTAGGATCCTCAGTTGGACGCGTTTGAGTGTGTGTTTTTTAGGCTTAAGCAGAATATATGCAATGCTTATTACAACAACTAAACTTATCAATAATAAAGGTGGTATAAAAGATCTCTATGGTGAATATATTTCTAGTCTGTGTTGTCTTCTAAAATCTGTCGAACTTTTGCTTCATCATCTTTGGTGTCTAAATCTTGAGTTGCTGAAGGAAAATCGAATGGCATCACATCGTCTTTATACTTTTTTAATAACCCTCTTGCTCCCTTGTTTGCTTCAAGTAGGCATAGCTCTGGAAAATATCTTGCGGGAAAAATAACAGGAATACCAAGCGTGTTATTATAGGAGCTAGCAATTATTTTTTCAGGGTTTAAATGCCAATATTGAATCAGAGTTACCAACGCTTCATAGGTTATTAATACCTGATCACAAGTCATTAATAGAATTGC
>JAAGZM010000932.1 GCA_024206355.1 Gammaproteobacteria bacterium
ACCTAGTCAAAGACATAGACATGAATTTTCTCTATAGATTGATCATTTTAGATGTACAAGAATTCATGAATAGCCTTTGTTCGGGATTTAGAAATGTGCTAAAACGAGAAAGTTTTAAGCCGAGTGACCTTGAGAATAGTTGGTCTTTTGCGTAATCATTTCTTCAAGTATCTGAGGTCCAACACATTTAGGCCCATTCACACTTGTCAGTTTTTGTGTTGCTCCGTTTTTGCACTGCTGTGTTTTCAGATAAAGACACATTTTGTGTCCATTCTTGGCTTCCATCACGCATCTGATTTTCTCTTTATGAAAACGAGATTTTCATCGCGACTTCATCGCTGTTGCTGTTAGTGCATTCGAATTCATCTATTTTTTAGCGCTCACATATACCCGTTGTTCTTGGTTCCACGTTTGTTTGGCTCTGTGCAGAGTTTCCCAAGAAACCCATCCATTAGAGACTGTTAGCCATTTCCTTTCATTTCAATTCTATTCCTTCTCAGGGGTTTGCAACGCAGGCTACCCACATATAGACCGGGACGATCGTGGATCCTTCCCTCAAAAATTACGTTTTGTCTCTCTGAGTTTCAGAAATAGAAATCATTGATCTTTGTCCTGACAGATTTCGATACAACAAGAATGATTATTTCATATCTTGCATAGCCTCTAAAAATTCATACAAGGAGTTAGAACCATCCCTAATAGTTTTGACTGACTATTGTGGCACTTTAGGCCACTTCACACAATATATAATCAGTGGCATAACGAATGTTGTCAGGGCCCTTTGAAATCACGTACAATATGGCTCTTTTGTAGCAATACGAAGCTGGGGAAATGGGCTTTGGTGTACTAAGAGTATGCTGAAAATGCCATGCCCGGAAATGACCATTGATGAGCATCTGAAAACACTTTGTTTCAGTAATTCATTGACTATGATTAAGAAATCAAACTCGAGAAGTGAATAGACAAAAATAGGCTCTAGGATAACCTTAAAAGGACAATATAGTCGAAATCACGCAAAGGAAAACATATTGGGGCCTCTTCGGAGCCCTTTTTCCTGGGGACCCTTAGCTTTCGAACTAAGGTGCCCTAAAATACGTTACATCACTGTGAATACGTAATAGATCATGGTGTATCCACGCAATACTTATGTCTCAGCTTCATGGTGACGATACTAACGTGGCCATAATATTCTCTCTAATGAAAAGGACCAATCAGGAGCAAGAAACCGTGCCAATGACGGAGTTGCTGCCTCAGTGATCATTCAGGACTGACAGATTGCCTTTGAGCGACTTTACGCCTTTTCATTTGACCTTCAATCTCGGTTATGCCACAAAGCCTAGCACAACACTTTGGGTGGACACCTCTTCTTGTTGAAAAATTGGGACCAATAGCGGAAACACAGTGATACGCAAACAGTCTGAAACGTAGATGAAATGTCAGCAGCTTGTGAAAATTCTGTGGAAATGTATCACAAGATCAAGTGAGGTTTATCTTTTCCTGGGAAAGGGCATTTGTCGCCCTCGTGAAGAACATATTTCGTAACATTTATTGGATTTTGGTCTTGCTTTCCCGTGGGAGGTGTGAAAAAACCGCCTCGTTTTCAGTTTATCTTGATGTTCAAGATGGCTGCCATTATAATCACTATCACTCCTATATCAGAAATACTCAAGCGGTAATGATGAAATAGCTGCTCGGTTGCCTTGAATATACATTAGGCCATGAACCTCCAAACCTCATCGCATAGAATGGCACTTAAGTGGTAGTTTTCTGATACAATCTAAGAAATAAACTCTAGTCTTCTTTCGACACTCAAATTAGGCCAATATTTGCTCCTTTTAATTCAAAAAGTTTTGAAATGGAATGTACATTCTGAGCAATGTTTTTTTGAAAATTCATTAGAATATAGCTGAATCAAAAGAAAGTTCATACAGAGAACTATTTATTGAAATATTTTGGTATGTTAAGTTTTGTACTAGAAAACATCGGACAAGCAACCATCTCAACCATGTAGCCTTAGGTGAAACAATGAGGTGCCTTGTGCACCGTTGTGCATGCTCAGAGTAGAAAAAGCTAGCAACGACATACAACAAAAGGCTTCCAGATCTTTCCCTCCATTGACAATTGAGCAATTCATGTAAGCATCCCGACTCACTTGAATCTCTAGCTATGAGACCATCATTCATTTCCACAATTAAGTTTGGAATGCCACCAAAATCTCCAAGGTTTTAGGTTAATACGTTGGATTTACAATAGCGTCCCGAAGTCTAATTTTAGAAGCTGCGGTGACTGCTCCTGCTCGTTAATTTGGCATTAATGTATCACATGCTCAACTATTGGATATTTTACAGGCAGAGCCTTGATCAATGTGACAGTGGATGATCCGAAATAATTATCATCCCTCCAAGACTAAATCTTGGTTTCAAATTGTTAATGCTTTTCTGTCGTTGGCTTAATGATAAGCTGTGTTACAATAATAACTATTCCAATAATACTATAAAAATCCATATATTTTTATTATTAGTCTTTGAATGAAAAGATGTCACGTGACTAATTGGAAGACAGCCAGATATATTAAGCAGAAGGTGTTCCAATAAAT
>JAAGZM010000933.1 GCA_024206355.1 Gammaproteobacteria bacterium
AATGTAATCACAACCTTTGTGCACATAAGTCAGTGGCACTCGGGTCTGCCCTCAGTCAGCGAGACGGGAATCCCCGCACAAAGCACACCATCTTGACAGCCCGCGCTATTTTGGGGCGCAGCGCTGACGGCGTCGGTATTAGACTACTGCCATCCCCGCTGGCGCGAAGATAGCAGTAAGCAGAGGGGGCGGAAAAGCGGTTTACACGATTAGAATTCTATGGAGCAGTGAGGAAACTTTTGTTTTCGAAAAAAGACATAGAGAAAATGTTATGACCAAAACGGTGGTATCCGCGGTGGTCAACGCGACTGAAAATGAACTAGCCAGCATCGAACAGCTGATCATTCGCGCGCGTAAAGCGCAGCGGCAGTTTGCCGGCGCAGACCAGGCAAGGGTCGATGAAGTGGTAACCGCGGTCGCCTGGTCGCTTTACAAGCCGGAAAATGCCGGGCGTCTGGCAGAGCAGTCGGTTGCCGACACGGGTGTCGGCAACGTCGCCGACAAGATTATCAAGAACCGCCGCAAAACCTTCGGGACCCTGCGCGACCTGATGCGGGTACGCACGGTTGGTATTATCGAAAACGATACCGGCAA
>JAAGZM010000934.1 GCA_024206355.1 Gammaproteobacteria bacterium
AGCTGATCGACGACTAAATCCGCCAGTGCGTTTCGTATTGCTGTTACATGACTTAATGACATTTCTCTAATACCTCTTTTTCTTGTGTGGTAAGTAGTGCTTTTATCTCGTCAGGACAATTATTGTAATCGTCAATCTTTGGTTTTCCGTTTTTGTCTCGGACTAAAACGAAACCTTTGAAAGTGGGTTTTTCTGCTTTAACGTTAATCATGTTATATCCTTAGACTGTGTAAATTCTGCCTGGGTGAATGTCATTTGAAGTGCACGAATCAGCTGTGATTAATTCGTGTATGTCGTCAACTGTCTCTGACAATTCAGCTATGTCTGCCTGAAAATCTTCTTTGTTAGCGTAGCTATCAAGTGCATTGTGGATGGTTGTTTCGTCTGAGCCTCCACCATTAATATACACTTCTCTTATCTCTATTTTGTCGTAGATTGCATCAATATTAACAGTCACAACATTAACTAATCCGCTTCGGTCGAACACATCACGATCCGATATTTCATCTTCAGACAATATTTCACTCAAAATATCCAAATTATAGCTTATGCTGTCGTCAGGTATGATCCGCCATCCAGAGGTTAACCATGTTTGCTTGGCTGTGTATTTGCCC
Organism: Gammaproteobacteria bacterium; assembly: GCA_024206355.1. Taxonomy (GTDB): domain Bacteria; phylum Pseudomonadota; class Gammaproteobacteria; order Enterobacterales. The sequence goes on from JAAGZM010000934.1 coordinate 615, forward strand.
TGCCCTTTAGGTTGATTGCCTAGTTTATAAACAAAAGGCAATCTATTTTGCTCATTATTAGCGTTTATGGCTATGATCTCCCGTAT
>JAAGZM010000155.1 GCA_024206355.1 Gammaproteobacteria bacterium
TTGTTATGTGAATTATGCAATTGCGTGCACATGTAGCCAAATTACGAATGCCAAAAACAACAACCCTGCTGCCAGATTTCCGCGAGCATTTCCTAAAGCTGATTTACCCGTAACGACTTTTGTTTTAACTATGACCCGTGAACCCGGCGGAGGATACTGCCCCGATTTAAGTGAGCGTATACCGATTTGCATAAAGTAAATCGAAATTGCTAGAAACAAGACGGAAATAATAATTTCCAAAATTACATTTGTTCTATCAAGTCGAGCGTTAGATTCCTCAAGTTGCTGCAAAGTACGCTGCTCGGAAGCAAGTTCAGACGTTCCAAGCTCAATAGACCAGAAATAGGAAATGATTGCTATTGATACTAAGGCAATGAGAATAAACCTCGCTGTCCAGCTTGCCTCTATATATTTAGTGTCACTCATATATTCGGGATTGATGTATTCACATAACAGTTTCTTCGAAGGACGCCTGTAAAGTACTTACTATACAGGCGTCCTTCTAGTTCTATGGCTGATAATCGCATATACTTGATATTAAGGGAATGACATGGAGCAAGTCAATGGACAAGGAAAGTCGAGAAAA
>JAAGZM010000935.1 GCA_024206355.1 Gammaproteobacteria bacterium
CAGTATCTTCAAGCAGATAGATACGCAGCTCACCGGTATTAGTGCCACTATCATAATCGGCACTGGTAAATTGACTAAACTCATCGGTGGTTAAAGTACCCGTTACACCCACATAAGTATTACCACTGCTATAAGTCCCATCAGAATCGATTTGATGGCCAATAAAGGCATTTTCTAAGTCGGCATTGCCGTCTACTCTCAGCATAAGGTTGCCAGAGACTTCAAAGCCATCGTCGTCATTATTTGAATTTGGCTCATCACCATGACCAATCATGGCATACTTGTAAGTCGTATTGACACCTGTCAATGTCAGACCACCTACCAGGGTGATGTCAATATCACCAGTGTGACTGCCATCAGTGGCAAGTCCACCATGGCCGAGCTGGGCGTAGGCATCTTGGCCAGTGCCCGCTTCAAAGATCAGATCATTGGCGCTGCTGATGGTGATTGCACCTTCGTGACTGCCATCAGCGTCAAATCCACCATGGCCGAGCTGGGCGTAGGCAGATTCGCCTTTGCCCGCTTTAAAGGTCAGATCATTGGCGCTGCTGATAATGATATCACCACGGTAATCGCCATAGCCATCAGTATTAAAACCACCATGGCCGAGCTGGGCG
>JAAGZM010000936.1 GCA_024206355.1 Gammaproteobacteria bacterium
ACCAACAGTAAAATTTTTGCTCTCATCTTGATAACTGATATTCGACTTTTGTGTAGAACTATTGAGTTCAATACCAAAAGGGTGCTCTGTTGTTATCAACTCACGTTTAGGTTGCGTTTCAGGTTTGATAATACCTTCATAAGTTGGCTTGCCTGGTAGAGTCTCATTAGGGTGATCGTAGATAACAAAAAACTTACGTAAATAACCGGTTTGATGCCACTGGCAATCATAGCCCCAAGGAATAACAAATGATTCTCTGGCCTGTACATTCTCTTTAATTCCTGTTTTGTTATTCTTGATAGCACAACTACCTTCTAGCAACCACATGAACTCATCACATTCATAGGGCCCAGCAGCTTCAATCATATCGGTGGTATCCCAAACACCAATATATAAGCCTTTAGATACATCCTCATAATATGAATGGGTATATTGCACTGGAATAGCTGATTCAAACATTTCTTGTTCGAGTTCATCAGCTTCATTTTGGAAACCTTCGGGATTGGCGCTTAATCGAATAATTTTATTGTTTTTTATCATCGTAAACCTATTGAATATTGTTTATTTGTTGTTGGTTTAATTGACTCAAAGAGTCTAGTTTTTGCATCATAGTTACCAATAAGTAATGATTCAAATTGTAGAACTATTGAGTTCTTATCTCTAATCATATTTGTCTGTGTTTTAATATCTCTTAAATCAATTAAAAATCCAGAAAATAATTCGGATACTTCATCTATGATATCAGTATTTAGAAAGTTGAGGTTATTGTACATACAATTATGTTCGTTATTTTTTTTATTAATCATAAAGGTAGTTTCTTTTAAGTTAGCTGATTTTAAGTTAGTAATCGAAGTGAATTTTTTGCATTTAGGCAAACACTCTTCATCCATCGTATTTTTTTTGCAACCAGATGTTTGGTGGAATAAACATTGTCTACTTGCCAGCAATAGAATGGGGTGATAAATGCTGTAATATAGTTTGAAGTCTTTAGGGCAAACAATGTGTTGCAGCTGACGCCTACTAATTTCATTAGAGATAAATGAACCCGAACAATTAAAGTTTTCCTTCATAGACAGAAGGCTGTATGAGTTGGTTGTATTAAGATGTGGCCCAGCTATCCAGTTTATATTATTTTTAAAAGCTGCATGAGCAATCCCTGAGTTATTGGTAATAATACGTTCAGGTTTTACTATTTTTAAAAATTCTACTGAAGCAATATAGTCATTGTCCATAATGATTGATGGAAACCAAGGGATCAACTGTTTGTTTTCTAAAAACATATCAACCAGTTCATCAAAGGCATTCTCTATACAGTCTGGAAGTTGATAGAATATTTCAGATGAAGTTGTATCGCACAGAGGAATGTCTTTTTTAGATGATATTAAAACTGACAGTTTCGGTTTGTCGGTTTTCCTGTTGAGTCTTTTAAATTTGGGTAAAACAACAGGTGGAATAATTTCTTTTGAGTCATTTAATAAAAATGCTAATTTGTTTTTTATAGTAGTGAGTTCTTTGAAAGGAATAAAAAGATCAGCTTGTAGTTTATCTATATTAATTGCACTGATTTGATAAAGCGAATTGGCCAAACCTCTAAATTTTTTTTCTAATTCATTAATACTTGTATTTGACTTAGCAACTTGAACGAGTGGTGAGCTAGAATTAACTGTAAAGGTGCTATCGATGCTTTTTACAGTAACAATCAAAGGTGTGTTCACTTCACCGCTAATAATTATGGTTAACAATGTTTTGTCTAAGTTTAAATCTTTGGTTTTATCTTTCACAACATTAATAATATCTGTCTTGTCGTCATAGAGTTGCTTCTTAAGCGTTTGCATTTCTTCATCGGACTTATAATCTTTAACTTTAACAAAATGCTTAACCGAGTTATCACGGGGATTATCAATATACATGTTTTTATTAATATCGCCCTCTAAAAATGCATTAGAGAAATCTCGATTAAAGACTTTGTAGAGTTCAGAATTATCTTTTAATGATTCACCTTTTAATGAAAAGTTATCAAGCTGCTTTCTCCAATTATCGACAACCGTGTAGACATAATGTGGTTTTTTAACACGACCCTCAATTTTTAACGAATCAACACCCGCATCACTTAAGTTTTCAATATCAAAAAATGCAGAGTTATCTTTAAGGTTTAAGGGAAAATCTTTGCCTGCACGAGTGGTTTGATATTGGTCGCGACAAGGTTGGCTGCATCGTCCACGATTCCCTGAGTTACCACCACTTGCAGAGCTAATATAGCAAAGCCCAGAAAAGCCAATGCAATTTGAACCATGTACGAATACTTCGGTAAGGATATCGTTTTTATGGGCAATGGTTGTGATTGCTTTAATTTCATCAATTGCTAACTCTCTTGATAAATTAGCTCGACTGACACCGAGTTTATTTAGAAAATGGATTTGTCCTTCATTGTGTGTAGTGACTTGTGTTGATGCATGCACATCGAGTGTTGGGAAATATTTTGATAGTAAATAAAATAGACCTAAGTCCTGAACAATCACTCCATCAATTCTAGTATTCACTAATTTGTTGAGCAGACGAAGTAGGGCAGGAATTTCTTGTTCTAGGATAATAATATTTAGAGTCAGAAAAATTCTACAGTTATGTTGATGTGCTACTTTTAAAACAGCATTAAGATCATCAAAAGAAATGTTGGTGGCTCTATTTCTAGCGTTAAAACTATCAAGGCCACAATATATTGCATCTGCTCCTGCAACAATCGCGGCCATAATAGAGTCTATATCTCCACCAGGAGCTAGTAACTCAAACGTTTTATTCATTTTCTATTCATATAATATAGAATATTATCTCTATTCGTAACGAAGTGCTCTTATAGGATTTTCACTAGCAACTCGAAATGCATGAAGTGCAATAACAAGCCATGCTGAACCTACAGCAACAATGCCTGATAATATGATAATTGGTATTTGTAAATCAATACGTTCTGCAAAAAATTGTAGATACATATTCGATGCAAAATATGCTAAGGGTAGAGCAAAAGCAATTGCCCACATAACCGGTTTAGAGAATTGCCACAATAGCAGTTTGACTATCTGTGGTAACGAAGCCCCTAAAACTTTACGAATGCCAATTTCTTTTGTTCGAGAACGTGCCATGAAAGCCGCTAATCCAAACAGGCCTATTAGAGCGAGTAGTAACGCTAAACCTGCGAACCCAGCTAAAACGCCATTCATCATTTTGTAAATGTTGTACACGTTATTAAAAAGGTCATCGAGGTAGTTATGTTCTATAGGGTAGTCAGGAATGACTCTCTTCCATATATCTTCAATTTGCGTGATAACCTCAGAAGATCCTCCTTTACGTATACGAACTGCGCCATATCTGTGTGGATTTGGGATAATTGTAAATATCCAAGGTTTAATTTTATTATGCAAACCGAGCAAATTTTGA
>JAAGZM010000156.1 GCA_024206355.1 Gammaproteobacteria bacterium
CTGCTTTGCGACTTGCCGACCGAGCTATTATCATCGATATGGGATTAGTTGTGTTTGATGGTCTTGCTCAGGAAGTATTAGACGATGAGGAATTAAGGCAACAATATCTGGCGATTTAGCCCCCAACCAAAGTAAGCAATATAATAACTGCCTATTCTTGATAATTCTTGATAATTCATCATTTAGAGTTAGACTTAAATGCAGGCTCTAAATGAAGAAGAGAAAGAATCTTGTCAGGAAGCTGGAATGAATGACTATATTACTCAAGCCACTGCTCCTGATGCACTGACAAGAGCTTTAAAGAAATGGCTGTAAGGTATCGCTATATAGATGGTTGATCATTAGTAAGTGCTTCAATCAGCCCCTCATGACCTTCCTGGTTCTTATTACCCCACTCATCAAAGCAGACAAGCTCTTCAACCGGCAGGCGCTGCCGCCATCCGGCTGATTTTAATTCGGGTTCAGCCAGAAAATGATCGACATAGCCAATACAAAGATAGGCAACAGGAGAGACCGATTTAGGGAGTTTTAGTGCCTGTTTTAAGGCTTTTTTATTAAAAATACTCACCCAACCAACACCAATACCTTCCGCTCTTGCTGCCAACCATAAATTTTGTACAGCACAGACGCTGCTAAATAAATCCATAGATTTATCATCCTAGAAAAATCAGTTTAACCGTAGCGAGAGTGGCAAAGGTGCTGGAGATTCAAGGTTTTACA
>JAAGZM010000937.1 GCA_024206355.1 Gammaproteobacteria bacterium
AAATGGGCAAGACAAATATACTACAGAAGTGGTTGTTGATGGCTTTAGTGGTGTTATGCAAATGCTGGACAGTCGCACTGATACGCCAGAACAGCAGCCCCAGCAGCCTGCTCAACAGCTGCCTCATTCCATCTACACTACTGAGGATGGGTTTGATGAGATTATCCCATTTTAAGGAGCAAGAACATGAGCAATAAAAAAAATAGCTGCTGCGATTGCTGTGACGACCTGAAAGAACATCCCAAATGGTTGCTCCCATTCTACCCACGTCTGACATTGCATAAAATGGAAGCTGATAGTAAAAAGCCTGAATGGTATGAAAGAAAACCATTTAAAAGAACTCTATGTTGGGTTAGTAACACTTCCGAGAACACTGCGAAGGATGGCGTAATAAGACTTGTTACAGGCTATGACGGACATTTAGAAAATCCTTTTTGTGTAGGCGGTGGTTATTGGAGATATGCTATACCAACCCCCACAAAGAAAAATGTCGTGTTGCATTATTGAAATCACCTATTACTTGAATATTTATTAGAATATCAAATGGAGCAAGAAAAATGAGCATGGAGAGATTTATAGACTACTTGATAATAGCAATAGCAATTGCAGTTCTAACAGGATTTTTTGCAGCAATTTTGGAGGGTGGATAAGATGAGTAATATATTTGGACAGTGCCCTATGTGCAATGCACCAGGAGTTACAAGAGAAAATATACCAGGCGGAAGCGACACGTGCAAAAATGGTCATGTGTATTTTTCATCAACCGCCGTGAATCAGCCAGCTGATATTGTGAGCAAGCTGGAAGGTGCTATGGACATCCTGCGCAAAGCTATGGAGGATAAAACAGAAGGTGAACTGTATCACACTTGGCGTATTGG
>JAAGZM010000022.1 GCA_024206355.1 Gammaproteobacteria bacterium
CCAACTTCATAGCGATCATCAAGTTGAGGGGCTAACACCAAGGTATTCATTCCTCTTTCTTGATAATTGTAACTAGATTGAAGCAAGGCAGTTGATTTACCTGCATTCATTGATGAATAGTAAAAATAGAGTTTAGCCATAATGCGTTTAACCTAATTTTAAAGCTTTAGTTAATAATTTAAAGACATCTTCAGGATTATCTACATGGATAAACAGCGCTTCAACTTCATGGCGTTTGATGGTTCCTCTGAGGATCATATTGTCTAGGCGGTTATATAGGCTCTGCCAATGTAGTTGCTTATCACCGACTATGTAGATAGGAATACGATTTAGCTGCCCACTTTTAATTTGCTCAATTGTTTGGGCAATTTCCCATTCAGTGCCAGTGCCACCAGGGCCAATGATCATTGCTGCTGAATGCATAATCATCACACTTTCTCTTATAGCAATGCTAGAAAAGATCAGACCATCGGAAATGATCGTTTGAGGTTTACCTTTTGCTGGTCGATATTGCCAAAATGCTTTACTTGCATCGCCACCGTTGTTACGAGAAGGCCCGTAATAGGTTGTGTAACCAATACTTGGCCCACCAGCCTTTGTTGCGCCACGGCTACCAGCTTCCATTAGGCCAGGGCCTGCTCCAGTCATTATCGGGTAAGTTGAGGCATGCGCCTTAGTCCAGTTGTAGGCCAAATTATATATTTGTTGATAAATTAGGTCATTAGCAGCATCAACCTCGGCATTACCTGATTGATTTTGTTCACCTATACGAGAGCTTCCCAGTATAGAAACAAACTTTTTAGGATATTTACTGGTAATAAATAAATCTGCGCATGTTAAATCAAGGGTAAAGTCAGCAACTGAAAGATTATTTTCTACGCCAAGATAAGGTCCCGTATAACTTGCATTCTTTGCAGAACTAGGACATTCAGTCTTAGTTGTTTCTGCAAAAGAGACAGTCTGTAAAAGCGAGAGAGCGATAATCGTAGTTAAAAGAAATAAGTTTTTCGTTAATTTATTTTTCATTGTTTCCGTTTCCGTTAATTCTAATATTAACTACAGATCTGGTGTGTTTAATGAACACCCAGAAATGCGTATTTAGATAAAAAGATAGAAGCCATAATAATCACAGGAATAGTTGTTTTATTAGCTTTTCCGGATAATAGCTTGAGTAAAGCGTATGTTATTACGCCAAAACCAATACCGTCTGCTATCGAGTATGATAGAGGCATAACTAACATGGTAATAACAGCTGGAACATACTCTGTCATATCGTTCCAGTCTATATCGATAATATTTTTTAACATCAAAGATGCTACAAACAATAAAACAGGGAAAGTAGCATAACTCGGGATAGAGCCAACAAGTGGAGCAAAGAACAAGCTTGCCATGAACAGTATTGCTACAACTACTGCTGTTAACCCCGTTCGACCTCCTGCCTTCACGCCTGCAGTGCTTTCAATATAACTGGTGACAGGTGAAGTTCCAATGACTGAACCTACTAACATAGAAGAGCTATCAGCAAGTAAAGCCTTGTCTAGTCTTGGGAATTTTCCATTTTTATCAAGTAGTCCTGCTGAACTTGCAACTGTGACTAAAGTTCCCGCTGTATCAAACATATGGACAAAAAGGAATGCCAGGATGATGCTAGTCATTCCCAAATTAAATGCTCCCTTTATATCTAGTTGAGCGAAGGTTGGAGCTAAATCAGGAGGCATCGACATAACACCTCCAAAGCTAGATATACCTAACATCACACCAAGAGCGGTTGTCGCTAAGATGCTGATAATAATTGCACCTGTTATTTTACGTGTTTCCAGCGTGACAATTAATAGAAAACAGAAGATCGATAATAAAACCGTAGGTTGTCCTATATTGCCTAAAGTAACTAAGGTCGCAGGATGATCAACAACTATCTGCATGTTTTGCAGCGCGATAATACCTAAAAATAAGCCGATACCAGCAGCAATAGCAATTTTTTGTGAACGGGGGATAGCATTGATAATCCATTCACGTATAGGCAAGACACTTAAGGCGAAAAATATTAATCCAGCTAAAAATACTGCTCCAAGTGCTACTTGCCAGCTATGACCTTCACCAATAACAACTGTATAAGTAAAGAATGCGTTGACCCCCATTCCAGGTGCTAGTGCAATTGGATAGTTGGCGACAACACCCATCGCAAAAGTTGCCAAAGCCGCAGCAAGACAAGTTGCTACAAAGGCAGCGTCCCTATCAATGCCAGCTTGGGATAAAATATCAGGATTTACAAAAATAATATAGGCCATGGTCATGAAGGTTGTAAATCCAGCAATTATTTCTGTTCTTACAGTAGTATTGTGTTCTGATAATTTAAAATAGGAATTAAGCATTCAATATTCTCATTTTGTAATAAATTAAATTGTTTTTAAAGCTATTAACTAAAAGTGTTAACTATGGATGTTATCTAATACGGGTGAGCGACTATTCCATGTTAACAATAATAATAATGTCCCGATAAGCGCTGAAGCTAGATAAAAATAAATAACATAGTCCCATCCCCAGTGTTCAGAAATATATCCTGTTCCGTAGTTGGCGAGAAAAGCACCAATATAACCAAAGAGCCCCGTTAATCCTACAGCTGTTGCTGCTGCTTTTTTAGTTGCGAAATCAGCTGCTGCTACTGCAACTAATAACATAGGGCCATGTACGAAAAAGCCAACGGCGAACAAAGTTGCTGACATTAAATATGGGTTGTTTGATGGCACATATAAAATCGCTAAAACAGATACAACCAATAGGGTCATAAATATTACCGAAACTCTACCTCTTCGGCCACTAAATACAGTATCGGATAACCAACCAGCTGCAATTGCACCGACAATACCAGCAATTTCAAAGCTCGATGTTGTGATAGCTGATTCCATAATTGATAAACCACGACTTTCCTTTAGAAAGCTAGGTGCCCAGTCAAGAATTCCAATACGAACGATATAAATGAATAGATTAACTAGGCTAACCAACCAGATAAGCTTGTTGGTTAATATATATTTAACAAAAATTTCTCTAGGAGTTTCTTTAAGCTCATTAGTCTGCTCAATTTCATGATGCTCTTTAATTTGTTGATACTCTTCGATGGGAGGGAGACCAACATCTTCAGGTTGATCACGTAATCGGTTCATTAAAAATAGAGCAAATAGAAAAGCGAACACAGCAGGTGCAAAAAAGACGACTCTCCATGTTTCAAAATAAACCACCATATAGCCACCAAAAAACAATATACCTGCAGCACCTAAGTGGTGAGACATGTTCCATATGCCCCATTGTTTGCCAATTTCAGAAGGACTAAACCATTGTGTTAGTAGCCTACTACAGGGCGGTTGACCCATTCCTTGAAAAATATTATTAACAGTCCAGAATATGGCAAAAAACCCAGTGATGGATAACCCAAAAAATGCACTTGAACCTTCTGATGCAAAACCAAGCATGAAACTGACCATTGCAGATAGTAGAAGACCTGCACTCATCACATAACGGGCGCTAAATGTGTCTGCTAAGATACCACTGAGAAACTTTGAAATACCATAAGCAATGGCAGCAATACCTAAGGCTGCACCCATATCTTCCTTACCAATACCAAATTCTTCTCGGATAAGAGGGTTGGCAACAGACATATTCTTTCGAATAAAATAGAAAACAGCGTATCCAGACAGCATCGACCACATAATTCGATTACGCCAATAGGGGTACTTACTTACATCTACATTTGAGCTATTCAAATTATTGTCCTTGTGTCTCGTCTAGGTAAGTGTCTATCTCTTTTATACATTTGTTTTTTTCTTTTGTTGTTAAAAATGAACCAATAAAACTATTTTTAATCAGTGTTACGATTTCATCTTCACTCAAATTTAAACTTTCTTGAATGGCATTAAAATTTTCAATCAAATAACCACCAAAATAAGAAGGATCATCTGAGTTCACAGTTACTAATAGGCCTTGTTTCAACATCTTTTTTATCGGATGAGATGCTAAATCATCAACAACACATAGCTTCAAATTAGAAAGAGGGCAGATAGTAAGCGCTATTTGCTCACTACGTAATCGATTAATGAGTTGTTCAGACTCCATAGAACGATTGCCATGATCTAATCTGTCTACCTTTAAAATGGATAAAGCCTCTTCAACGTAGGATGGGGGGCCTTCTTCACCCGCATGGGCGACAAGTTTTAGCCCCATCTGCTTAGCCTCACTAAAAACCTTTTGAAATTTTGAAGGCGGATTACCCACCTCTGAAGAATCTAGGCCAACACCATCAATCATATGTAGGTAATCTTTAGCTTCATTAAGCGTATCGAAGGCATCACTTTCACTCAAGTGGCGTAAAAAGCACATAATGGTTTTATAGGAAATTCCGAACTGGATACCTCCTTCTTTAAGTGCCCGATTAATTCCTGTAATCACTTTTGAAAATTTAACGCCGCGCTTAGTATGCCCCTGAGGATCAAAGAATATTTCTACATGTTTAACATTTTGTTCATTACATTTTTGTAAGTACATCATCGTCAAATCAAAGAAGTCTTCTTCTTCAATAAGTACACTCATTCCTGTATAATACACATTAAGAAAGTCTTGTAACTTATTGAAATCATACGCTTTTAATAATTCGTCAATATTAAGGAATGGTAGTTGAATATTATTTTTATTGGCGAGTTCAAACATTAGTTCAGGTTCTAAAGAGCCTTCTAAATGTATGTGCAATTCAGCCTTAGGTAGTTCTTTAATTAGCTTTTTAATATTTGGCATGATTATTATAATTATACTTTTTTGCTAGCGTAACATTCCTGACTGAATAGTCAATTTTATTAGCCAAATTTGTGTTTCAATTACAGAGGTTTTTTAAGTGAATTTTATTTATAACTAGATAATATTAAGTTTACAATGGACTGGGCATGTCAATCCCATATCCTTGAGCAAAATCAATACCTATTTCTTTGACTTTTTCTAGTATCTGATCATTTTCAACAAACTCTGCTACACATTTTAATCCCATCATTTTACCTAAGTAATTGATAGAACTGACCATTGCAAAATCTGTCTTATTACTGCATATTTCTTTAACAAATTGGCCATCAATCTTTAAATAATCTATTGGCAGTTTTTTCAAATAGCCAAATGAAGACATGCCGCTACCAAAATCATCGAGTGCAAATTTAAAGCCTTTGCTTCTAAAGTGATTGATCAAGACGATAGCTTTCTCAAAATTTTCGATTGCAGCAGTCTCTGTTATCTCAAAGTGTATGGTATTTGAGTCGATGTTATTTTCTTCAATAATTTTTGTTAAAAAAACAAGAAATAGTGGATCGGAAATTGAAGCTCCAGAAAGATTAACGGCAAACCTAACTTTATTATTTTGAAATTCCGCGGTGTTGATATAATCAATCAGTTTTTTTATAACGATTTGATCAATTGATGACATCTGACCAAATTGTTCTGCGACTGGTATAAATTCTCCAGCAGAAACAATTTCTCCATTTTTTGATTGCATCCTTAATAATATTTCATAGTGATGGAGTTCAGTTGAAGAGTCAGTAATTGTTACTATAGCCTGTTTATAGAGAATAAAGTTTTCTTTATGTAAAGCTTCATTGATTTTTGATGCCATAGAACTAGTTTTTTTATATTTTTCATCTTCTTTATTTTCGCCGTAAATATGAACTCTGTTTCTACCAGCTGTTTTAGCTGAGTAACAAGCTGCATCTGCATTTTCAAGAACTTCACTTACTGTAAAATTGTCAGTCTTGATCTCTGTTAATCCTATGCTTGCGCCTATTGTGAATAGTGTATTTTCCCAAGGGAAAATATAATTCTTTACAGCGGCACATAGTTTATTAGCGATTATTGCCGCATGTTTAACAGAACAGTCAGTTAATATAATTGCAAATTCATCTCCACCAAGTCGTGCAGTAAAGTCGCTGTTTCTTAGGTTGTCTAAAAATAAACTACTAATTTGTCGTAATAATTCATCGCCTACGGCATGCCCAGCAGTATCATTAACCAATTTAAAACGATCTAAATCTAAAAACAATAGTACATTTTCATTATTACCTTTGCTGGATTCTGCTACCTTGCGAAACATTTCAATAAATAATCTTCTATTGGGTAATCCTGTTAGTGCATCATGTGTTGCTTCCCATGATAATTTGTTTGATAGTTGACGTGATTCTTTAACATCTCTGAAAACCAAAACACAACCACTCACCTTATTTGATGAATTATAGATAGGTGAAGCTGTCGCCATTACTGGAATGGCGACACTTTTGATATTAGTTTTAAGAACGGCGTTCTCAGTTGAAGAAACGATTTTATAATTCTTGATAGCTCTTAGAACAATATTATCTTCAATTTTTCCGGTTTCTTCATCTTCGATATAAAATAGTTTTTCAATAGGGTGATTTAAGATTTTTTTAGCTGGAACATTGAATAGCTCTGCAGCAATAGGATTGACAAGCTCTATAATCCCTTTCTCGTCGGTTGAGATTAAACCATCAGTAATTGAGGCAAGTGTTGCTTTAGCTAATTTTTCACTTTTAAATAATTGCTTTTCAACCTCCATTTTTTTTGTTATATCACGGATAACTATGACAAAATTATTTTTCTGTCCCTGTATTTTTTTCCATGTTACATCAAAATGAGTATTTTTATTGTCCACACTAATAGTATAAATACCAGAACCTTCAGCTTTTTCATTCAATTTGAAGTCTGGAATATAGGTTTGCAGACTTGTCTCATTGATTGTCTTTTTATCAACTGAAAACCATTGTTCAGCAACAATATTATATTCATCTATTAGGTAATTGTCTTTTATTAAGATAATTGCATCTTGTGAATTGTTGAGAATAGTTTCGAGACTTTCTTTCCGAGTCTTGTTTTCGCTCATTAGTGCAGAAAGTGTATTTGTTTGTTCTCTGAGTTGATTTTCTCGCTTGATAGTGGGTGTTACATTCTTTATTTCAATCATAGCCAAGTTCATTGTTACAGTCTTAATTGGCTTTACATTAATTTGCTGAAATATTCGAATATCATTTTCTTTATCATCTTCATTTTCATATAGCGGCAAAGGGTGTTTATTGAAAACTTGGGACAAAATGGCAGACATATTTGAATTAATAGCATTGTTTATCGCTTGAAATAGGCGTAGTTTACAAATGTTTTCAAATACTTCCTCCATTTTACAACCAATAACATCTGCTTTTGCTTTCCCTGTATAGTATTCAAGCCACCCATTCCATAGATATATTCTGTAATTATGATCAACGACGATTAGACCTAAATCCTGTTTATGTAATAAATCATTGATTATCTGATAATCTAATAGAGTTTCTATTTGATTATATGAAAATTCATTTTTGTCTACAATTTTATTTATTGTCATAATTTAGTGTAATGAAAAGAGTACAGAATTACTATCCAAACAAGTTTTCCAAATAGGCATCAACTTTTTGCTTAAATGTAGCTAAAGATTCAACATCCATTGTAAACATGACGAAACCTTTTGTTTTGCTGTTAGGTAAAGAAAAATAAACCTGCAATAACATCGTTAAAGCTTGATGATGTGTACCTATTTCTTGTTCAATTCGTTCTACAATATCTTCAACTTGTGAATGCATATAATCAGGGAGGGCACCATCTAAATCTGTTGATAAAAGATTCCCGAGCTGACCAAAACAAGCATTTAGGATAATATTACCAATTTCCATCAACGCTTCTTCTTCCAAGTCGCTTATGCTTTCGCTATTAACGGTATCACGTAGCATTTGTCGTACTAGACTCATACCGCTTTTTTCTGGAAAAATTAATAATGCATTTCCACAAAAGTCACCACTAAATTTCTGCATGACTGCTGAAGGTTCATCACTGTCAATATCTTTCATGTATTTAATGAGGTTATCGTGATTTACAAATTCAATATTAGGAACAGACAGTAAAACTTCATCTTGAATAATTTGACTAAGAGCTTCCGCAGCTTTTCCAATCCCCATATTGACCAGTTCCAATATGGCATCTTCTTGTAATTCAGTAAAAGATGTAACAGTCATATTTAGCCTTCTATAAATTCGATAACAGAGGGTGGTATAATTGGTTTTGTTAGAAATTCAAGTCCAAGCTCCTGAGCTTTTTCTTTAACTGCATTTTGAATATTTGCAGTTAAAAGAGCTATTCTCACGTCAGGGTGTAATGCTAGTAACTCTGGGGCTACTTCAAGCCCCGTTCTTCCAGGCATATTAAGATCAAGTGTTATTAGATCGAAAGATTTGCCTGAGGACTGTGTTATTGCATCGTCAGCATTTTTTGCCTGTACGATTTCCCAATCTGGATATTTGGATGATATTATTTCTTTTATCATCAATCGTGAAACTAAGCTATCATCTACAATTAGTACTGATTTAGACATGAAATGTCACCTTTTGAATGTATCAATAATTTATTTTAATAATTCTTATCATATAAGTATAGATGACTTTTTATTATTTACTAGAAGTTGAAGCACAAAATAACCACGAACATGTCATATTCTTTTTAGGACGAAATAGCTGTAGATCAGACTACTAATGGCTTCTAGTATTCTTGTTTGTGAGGTAAACACCACTAATAATAAGTAATGCTCCGACGAATAGTGAGAGAGTGATTTTCTCATCCAATAAGATGTACCCAAAGATAATTGCACTGACAGGAACTAAAAATACAAATACTGAACTTTGAGTAGCGCCTAGTTTTTGAACTGCATCAAAAAACCAGATAAAACCGGCCACAGTACCAATCGCAGAAAGATAGCCTATTGCTCCAATTAGATTCATGGTTGGTGATATACTCATTTCTTGCTCCGATAGTAATATCCAGACAGCAAGAATGATAGTGCCGCAAACACATGAGTATGTCACTAATACGAGTGCAGAGATTGGATGTGGTGAGTGCATGATATATTTACCAAGCAACGTATAAGTTGACCAAGAAAGTGCACA
>JAAGZM010000157.1 GCA_024206355.1 Gammaproteobacteria bacterium
AATTCTCTATTAAGTCGGTGCACAAAGATTACTTCATCATGGACAATTTCATAGCTAATATAGTCATTACCATCAGCAGCATTGAAGACATTGTTGTGTTTAAGATTTGCTTGTGGAATATATAAGATTTGACTTTGTTCACCTTCAGAGGAAGCGGCAATAATATTGTTATTCTCATCCAAGAGAAATGAGTCGCCGATAATCATATTCATTGACATAATGAGATTAAAAGCATCGAGTGAAACATCAATACCAACTATCCCTCTAAACTCATCATCAACATAAACAGGCTCTGAGAATGTTACCAAATAACCTTTGCCAAAACTGTCATTGTAAACATTTGTCATGACTAGTCTTTCTTGAGGATTATTCTTAGGAATCGCTTTAGTCCAGTATTCTTTCTTATAATAATTATTATCAAAAAGAACAATGTTATCAGGGATATGAGGAAGGGTATAGGCAAAATTACTTTTTGACAGGTAGTACACCCACTTCAAATCAGAAATTGACTCTAGAGCACTTTGAAAAGTTGAATCTAAATAAAATGCACCAGAGATTTCGTAAACTCTGTCTGAATTTTCTAATGATATTTTGCCATCAGCACTGAATGAACCGTTGATTAGTTGCTTTTTTGCTGAGCGTATTTCATTGATTGTCGATGCATCATTTTCAGGATAGTACTTGATTAAATCAATTGCGTTATGGGGTGTCTTAGCGATTTCTTGTAAAACAATATACTGCTGTAAATTATTCCGCATGGTTTTAATAAAAGAACGGATCAGTACCATTTTTTCATTAATTTTATTTGCACGTTCTGTAGCTTTCGTTGATATGCTACTTTCTATATTTGAAATTTCTTGTGTAAATATAAAATAGCTCCCAACAATAAAAACTAATGTCAGAAGTAGAATAATTACCAGTATTAAACGTTTATCATCTATGTTCATTCAAGTGACACTATCTTAGTTTAAGAACATTGTCTGCATTAAATAGAAATATTTAGCCATTTCATCTCAATCAGGTATTGGCTTGTTCTAGTCTCTAATCCATAATATAGGAATGAATACAGGCAATAAAGAAAGAAATATAGTTCAATAAGACCAAAATAAGCGCTTATGGTAATATCCAAACTAGTAACACCTTTAGTTATCCCATTTCTTATATTGTTTATAGGCATCTGGCTTAGGACGAATATTTCTCTGCTACCTACCCCATATCTGGCTCTGATAAATTACCTACCTTATGCGTTATTAGCTGTTGCGCTGGTACTTTGTATACAATTCAACCAGTTGCGGAGTTTGTTAATAGCACTTATAACCTCATTAACATACCTAATCATTCAGATGTATTTACAAAATTCGCTCGAAGAAAATAATACGCTTACCTTCTTCTTCTTGCTTTCCTCTTTAGTGCCTTTATTATTTATATTGATTAGTTGGTTACCTGAGCGCGGTGTACTGACAGTTTATGGCATATTATTTTTATTCCTAGTAGGGCTTCCGATTGCTCTAGCCGTTTATTTGTCTCTGCATCCATCATTATTGAAGTCTTCACTGAACTATTTTTTAATTAGAGATTGGAGCTTTTCAATACTCCCACCTTTGGGTATCACAATATATGTAGTAGCTATCTTTCATCAACTATTCCGTCTTTGGAGATATCAGCAACCTTTTGATGCAACTGTTACTGCTATTCTAATTGCTCTACTCATCAACTTTGCATTATTTGATCAAACAATTATTTCAGTTGTAATTTTTACTGCAGCTCAAGTTATTCTTTTGTGGGGAGTATTGAGACAAAGTCACGATATGGCATATCTAGATGAATTAACAAGCCTACCTGGACGTCGTGCATTAAATGAGGCACTTAAATCACCAGGAAGAAAGTTTGTTTTAGCTATGATGGATATCGATCACTTTAAAAACTTCAATGATAAATACGGTCATGATGTTGGTGATGATGTTTTAAAAATTGTTGCTGGTAAGATCGCACAAGTTACTGGCAACGGAAAAGCATTTCGATATGGTGGTGAAGAGTTTACCATTCTTTTTAAGGGTAAAGAGTTAGAGCCATGTATCCCACATCTAGAGGCTGTACGTAAAGAAATAGCCCAATATTTAATAACCTTAAGAGAGAAGAATAATCGCCCTAAAAATTCAAAAGATGGTAAGCAACACAGAGGAAAGAAGCGTAAACCGAAAGGTATTTATGTCACTATTAGTATTGGTGTAGCTAAAAGAACAGCAGATCTAGTAACACCTGAAATGGTATTAAAAGAATCAGACAAGGCTCTTTATAAAGCCAAGAAAGCAGGACGCAATTGTTTAGTATCTGCCAAATAATTATTATATAATCACCCATAGAGCATATATACCCGTTTTAAGGGATATAGACCAACCAAAGAGGGATTTAAAGTGTTAGAAGCATATAGAAGCCATGTCAATGAACGTGCCGAACAAGGCATTGTCCCAAAACCTATCTCTACAGAGCAGATGACTGACCTTGTAGAGTTATTAAAAAACCCACCCGCTGGTGAAGATGATTTTTTAGTCGATTTACTATCAAATCGTGTACCTGCAGGTGTCGATCAGGCCGCCTATGTAAAGGCTGGCTTTTTAACGGCACTTGCTAAAGGTGAAACCAGTTCCTCGCTCGTCAATAAAGAGCAAGCAGTTGAACTCTTGGGAACGATGTTAGGTGGTTACAACATTACTACACTAGTAGAATTATTAGAGGATGCTGAGCTTGGTGAATTAGCCGCAACACAACTAAAACATACATTGCTTATGTTTGAAGCATTCTATGATGTAGCTGATAAAGCAAAAGCTGGAAATGCCAATGCACAGGGTATCCTTGAAAGTTGGGCAGAAGCTGAGTGGTTTACATCGAAAGATGCACTCGCTGAAAAAATTACTTTGACTGTTTATAAAGTACCTGGTGAAACCAATACTGATGATTTATCACCTGCTCAAGATGCATGGTCACGTCCTGATATCCCATTACATGCTCAGGCATTCTTGAAAAATGAGCGCGAAGGTTTGGAAGGCAACCAACTTAATGTCATTGAAGAACTAAAGAAGAAAGGAAACCCTGTTGCTTATGTAGGTGATGTTGTTGGAACAGGCTC
>JAAGZM010000938.1 GCA_024206355.1 Gammaproteobacteria bacterium
CTCAGGAAATAAACGTTGATAGACAGCTACGGCACGATCATCAGCATCAATACCATACTTAGGTATGAGTACTCCGCCATTACAGATCAGTGAGTTAATATAGGATGTGCAAAACTTTTCTCCAATGGTATCGCACCCATGAGCATCTTCAATAAAAACGAGATCGAGCTCTCTTCCTTTTGCGTCAGTCTGACCACGAAGTGAGTTAATATTATCTTGCATGATGTCATACCATGGATGTTCCATGTCATAACTTATTTCTGCTAATACAACACCGGGGCGAATAAATTGAGCTAGTCCATCTACATGACCATTGGTTTCATCTTCATCAGCATTACCAGGCATCCAGATGACTTTTTTTGCACCGAGAGTTCGAAGCAGTTCTTGTTCGACTTCATTTTTTGTCCAACCAGGGTTGCGATTTGGGTTCAGTAAGCAGGTTTCAGTGGTCAAAATAGTACCTTCACCATCAGTAAGCACAGCGCCACCTTCGCCGACTAACTCGGATACAAATACAGCTGCACCAGCACTTTCAAGTATTTGTTCGCCAACAGCGTTATCGTTATCATATCCAACATAAGTTTCACCCCAGGCATTAAATTGCCATGCAGAGCCTGCTAATTGTCCTTTATCATTGATTAAAAAGTTGGGAGCAGCATCTCGCGCCCATGAATCATCGATTGGTGCTACGAGTATATCTATTTCTGAACCCAGTAATTTGCGAGCTTCTTGCTCATCTTCAGGGTTAACGACCATCGTCAAGGCCTCAAACTCACGAATAGCCTGTGCTACCTTCACGTAATCGGCTTTGGTAGCAGCCATATCTCCCCAAACTTCTGCGCGACAAGGCCACATCATCCATGTTCGCTCATGAGGTTCCCATTCAGCTGGCATACGAAATCCGTAATCAGAAGGTGATTTGTTGATAGTATCAATCGACATATTTAAAATCCTTAAAATATTTATTATTTATTACTTAACTAATAAACTAACTCGCAACTTCAGTAGCAAGCTTAACTGTTTTGAAACGAAACAAGAAATTAGGTATGCAACATATACTCGCAAGCATCATCAATCCCGCCATTAGCAGTACCGTATTATAACCACCGAATAGTACTGCAAGTCCTGCTAAGCCAGGACCGGTAGCATTACCCATTGTTCCTGAAAATGATCCCATGGCCACGACACTACCTTCAGGGTCTAATTCTGCTTGAGATGCCTGAAAATAAGGCAACGTAAATGCCCATGTAAAACCTAATATATAGGCTGAAGCAGTGTACATAGCAGGCCCTTCTGCTATAGCCATCATAAAGATTGCTGCAACAGAAGCCGTTAGACCTATAAAGAGTGGTACCGCTCGACCATATCGTATTCCTAATAGAACACAACCAAAGGCTCCTGGAATACCGATGAGTGATCCCATTGCCAGTATGCTTCCAACTGCTTCAGGATCCATCATTAAACGTTGAGTAGCAACACGTTCAGAGAAAGAAAACTGCGCTGTCATTGCCGCTTCAAGGAAACACACGCCTAAAATTGCCAGAATGGCTGCACCACTAAAGATAATTTTCCATTCAATATTACTCGCATCATCTTCTGCATTAGTAGTTTTTTCAGTTGAACGTTTGCTAGAGATTAATTGTAGCGCCATATAAGCCCCGAAGACATCCACTACAGATAAGGCAGTAAACATTCCTTGCACGCCTGCCGTAGGTAGATACAACGGAATAAGGTATAATCCTAATGCACTGATAGCAAACTGCATAGTCATTAAAATACCATATCCCCGATCTGGATCATTGGTTCGGGCAATTGAACTCATAACCGCCGTATAAGCGGCTCCCTGCCCTAGCCCGGCTAGAGCACGCATCATCATAAATAAAGTTACATTATCGCCAGTATAGCCCGAGAGTAAGTCACTTA
>JAAGZM010000939.1 GCA_024206355.1 Gammaproteobacteria bacterium
AGCTGTAACAGAGCGTGGTCGCCTAAAAAACACCGAAATAAAATTTCCACCTAAACAAATCGCTCACCATTGACTGCAGAAAACGCCATCAGGACAGCTGGCTTCTTGAGATGGGGTGCTTTATGCTTCCTATACCCAAAAGGGAATTTTTATAGACACTAGTGTCACACTAAATTTCTACAAATATTTAGAGAATAACTATTTATAAAATGTTAGTTTAGCAGTGATAAAAAAAATGCAAATTTAAGTGCTTTAAAGCTTATTATTAATATAAAAATCAAAAAAAAATGAAATTATTAAAATTCAGTGTGCTTACATTATTAGTATTAGCACTGTTTAGTTGTAGCAGTGATGATGATGATACAGAAACTGTAGCAAATTCGCTTGTTAGTATTGCAGAAAATAACCCTCAAACAGATGGGTTTGATTTTCCTGTTGATCAAGGTGAAATGACTGGTTGGAAGGAACCTCCAGTTGCGGTTGATGAAAACGACGCAAACTTTGATCCATCGAGTTATCTCGCTCAAAGGTCTGACGGAATTCACGCAGCAATTGATTTCTATAAAGAAGACGGCTCAGATGCTGGAGGCACTGCGCTTTGGTCAATTGGTGCAGGCATAGTAATAGATATTGTATATGATCGGGTTGAGTATCCCAACCTACATGATGGTAGTGATAGAGATGTGGGATGGGGAAATCTTATCCTTATTCAATATGATTACTTAGAGAATGGTGTTAATAATAGAGTTTATGGGCAATATGCTCACTGCAAAACTATAGAGGTTGTTCTTAACCAAACTGTTGCGCGAAATGAAATTATTGGCACAATAGGGGGCACAGATGGAAAAGTAGGTAGTGAATTTGATAATCATCTTCACTTTGAACTACGTACAACTAATTTAAAGGCGGATGCTTGGCCACAGAGTATGGGATTAACTACAGTTGCTGCGGTATCAGAACACTATGCGCATCCTTTGGATTTTATCAGAGCCCACAGACCTTAGATTGGTTAAAAATTCCTTTATGTATTTTAATTAAAATAGGTATTAGAGTTTTCTATTTACAAGAAAATAGTATAAATTTTGACACCAATTTTGAGAAAGCGAGTTTAGTTGGTCTAATATAAATAA
>JAAGZM010000940.1 GCA_024206355.1 Gammaproteobacteria bacterium
GGAACTTCGCAGAACAACTGAAAAATTTGTTCAAAATGAAATTAATCCCTTTGTAGACGAGTGGGAAAATGCCGGAATATTCCCTGCAAAAGAACTATTCAGGAAAATGGGTAAGCTTGGTTTATTGGGTATCTCCAAGCCGGAAAAATATGGTGGAATGGGGCTTGATTACAGCTATCAAATTGTATTTGCAGAAGAAATGGGTGGCGCCCACTGTGGTGGTGTGCCTATGGGAGTGGGTGTTCAAACCGATATGGCAACTCCTGCTCTGGCAAGATTTGGCAGCGATGAATTGCGACAGGAATTCCTTGTACCAGCTATCAGCGGTGATATGGTTGCAGCAATTGGAGTCAGCGAACCAGGGGCAGGTTCAGATGTAGCTTCAATTAAAACCAAAGCGGTTAAAAATGGTGATGACTACATTATTAATGGTAGCAAAATGTGGATCACCAATTCCACGCAATCAGACTTTATTTGCCTACTGGCTAATACATCAGATGGTCCTGCACATAGCAATAAATCCCTTATTGTTGTACCCAGTAAAACTGCAGGTATCAGCTTTTCAGATAAACTCGAAAAACTGGGAATGCGCAGTTCTGATACAGCACAGATATTTTTCGATAACGTTCGTGTGCCACAACGTTATTGCATTGGTGAAGAGGGTGCAGGTTTTACCCAGCAGATGGTGCAATTTCAGGAAGAGCGTCTTTTTGCTGCGGCAATATCAATCAAGATAATGGAAAATTGTGTAAATGAGACAATTTTATACACCAGGCAACGCCAAGCATTTGGTCAGTCCATCCTTGATAATCAGGTTGTTCATTATCGTTTGGCTGAACTGCAAACAGAAATCGAAGCGCTGCGTTCGCTAACTTATGATGGTGTTGAAGGTTATATTCATGGTGATGATGTCACCATGAAAGCCTCAATGGCAAAACTAAAAGCTGGTCGATTAACACGAGAAGTTACGGATGCCTGTTTACAATACTGGGGTGGAATGGGGTTTATGTGGGATAACATAGTTTCCCGTGCCTACAGAGATACCCGTCTTAGCTCAATTGGCGGTGGCGCAGATGAGATCATGTTAAGCATTATTTGTAAGTTAATGAATACCTTACCCAAGAAGAAATAATAAAGGATAAATCAATGGCCCTATCTGAATGTAAGGAGCTTCTGTTGATTGAAAGTAAAGGTGTTCTGACAATTACCTTGAATCGACCAGAAGTACGCAATGCAATGAATCTTGCGATGGTAGATGAGCTTATGCAAACATTTAATGCTATAGCTGACAAACCACATATTCGTATTGTTGTTATAAAGGGTGCTGATGGTAATTTTTGCTCAGGTGGTGATATCAAGGATATGGTAAATGCCATGAAAAAAATTTCTGATGATGATCAAGATGCCATTTATGATTTAAATAGAATCTTTGGCCGAATGATTAGCCTTATCGATAAAGCGCCACAGGTTGTTATAACATTACTTGAAGGTGCAGTTCTCGGAGGAGGATTTGGCTTAGCCTGTATTTCAGATATAGCCATTGCAGACAGCAAATGTCAATTTGGCTTACCGGAAACCGGGCTGGGTTTGCCACCTGCACAAATAGCTCCTTTTGTAGTTAAGCGTATTGGCTTAACTCAAGCAAGACGTCTGGTATTAACTGGCGCCCGTTTTAACGGTAAAGAAGCTAAAAAATTAGGTGTAGTACATTTCACAACAAAATCCGAAGCAAAGATGCAGCAACTTTTGCAAACACAAATCAAGCAAATAAAACACTGTGCTCCTGATGCCAATCGGACTACCAAAGAATTGATCCACGATGTGGGTGAAATTGAGCAGGAGTCTTTGCTCGACAAAGCCGCAAGAACTTTTTCGAAAGCAGTCCAAAGTGAAGAAGGTAGAGAAGGTACATCAGCCTTTATTGAGAAACGCCCAGCATACTGGGTAGATTAATATGAATGGCAACCAACAGGATTATCATTATGAGTTCTTTTAATAAAATATTAATAGCCAATCGCGGAGAAATCGCTGTACGGGTTATCCGTAC
>JAAGZM010000158.1 GCA_024206355.1 Gammaproteobacteria bacterium
CCAACGAGCGGTTGGGTTCTGACATGGTTTGTATTTTAAGTTAGGAAAATAGACTGACTGAGCCTTTAACTCTCTTCTCATTTTATGTTCAAGCGCCGCGTAGACCATTAAACAACACGTCATTACCATCAATAACGCTTCAATTCTTTCGGGCTTTTTTAAATAAAGTGATGACGTTAAAAAATCAGGACTCTTTAAAAACCTGAAGCCCTTTTCGACACTTTGCTGTGATTTGTATAGGCTAAGCATTTTCTCCATCGTGAGAGTATCACTCAAGTCATTACTCGCTAGCATAAACATGCCTTTTTCCTGTAACCGCTCTTCTCTATTTTTTAACGACCAATACAACTGTCCTGTTATTTGGTATTCATAGCTATCAGGTTGTTGGTTGAGCTTAGGTCGACCACTTTTTTTAAATACGGGCAGTTTGAGTATTTCTCCATCACTGATGGCAAGCTCTGGATACAATTTTAGCCATATTTTTAGTGCCTTATCTGCATCTAATGAACAAGAAAAACGCTCACGACTCAGTTTTTTGAATGATTTCATGGATTCATTTGATGCTTTTTCCATACGTCGATCTAGCGTATGTTGCTCGCGTTTTTTCGCTTGTTCGCTTTCTACCAACAACCAACGCTGTTTTACTTCGCCATAGTCAGATTCAAGCCATGCGGCACTATAGCCATTATCAAGCTGTTTAAAATCGAGCGTATTTTTCTCTGCGATAGCCTCTTTTACTTGCTTTAATTTTTGTGGGGCACGAGAAATAAATAATTGTTTTTGTTCATCCAGTGATTGAATGGTTTCTGCAGTATAGAGGGCGGCATCGCCAATAACATGTTGGCTGTCTTGAGCTGCTTTTAAACTGCTTATATGATTCTTAACTATATTTTTAAAACCTTCGTTGTCGTTAATATTGCCACTGGCCGCTTGCATGTACACGGGGATCCCCGCTTTATTTTCAGTGATCAGGTTAAGTACGACTTGATTCAACTCTGGACGATGATCACGGCTATAGCCTCGCACTAATTTAACCGCTTGGCTATCCTCATCCGGTGCATACTTACCATCGACATGAATACTGGTCGAGTCTAAGTTGATCCCTTCGCATGGCAATTCTAAGTGCTCGACAACACTTGCGGATAACGTTTGATAGATGTCTGACACGCCCGTTTCATAAAGTTTATCAAGGCAACGACCTAGCGCATCGTCGTTAATATATTCGGCTTTGATCCCTTTACCTATAAGCCGCTCAACAGGGCGTTCTTTAAAATATTGTGGGTACATATGTAAGGTGCGTCCAACGAACCCTAAGCCATTTAAAATCATAGCCTCAACCAGTTGACCGCAAGAGATAAGCTTTTCGCTAGATTGATCAGGCAGTGCTGAATCAATTATCTTGGCAATACCAAGCTCTTTATTCATGCCTGCAACTAAACCTAAATGATCAAGCCCTTTTGTTGAATACGACGCCATTACTTTTTCATCACCCAAAGATAAGTAATAGATCAAATTTAGAGATCTGAGTCAAGCTTTTTTAATTAAATTTTTAGGTGCGGAAAGACAG
>JAAGZM010000159.1 GCA_024206355.1 Gammaproteobacteria bacterium
GCACTTAGTAGAGGTAAGTTGAAGGTCAAAACGGGAGAGGAGGCTCAAACAATTGAGTCTCAGAAATGGGATACAGTGCCTAGTAAAATATTTAATAGCAACCCTAAAGTAGAGCCTGTACGTATTGCAACATCAAAGTATGTATCTTCTAACATTACACAAGTTATGATACCTGATACGCAATGCAAAGGTGGTATCACTTTAGACTACTTACACAATGTAGGTATGTACTTGGCTGACAAACAACCTGAAGTTATTGTACATATTGGTGATCACGCAGACTTTCCGTCCTTATCAAGTTACGATAAAGGTAAGAAATCCGCTGAAGGTAAACGTTTATATGAAGATATCAATGCAGCTATCGAAGGTATGAACGTATTATTACAACCTATCAAGGATTTACAGCAACGTGAACTTGAACAGTATGGGGAGATTAGGTATAAACCTAAAATGGTATTGACGTTAGGGAACCACGAGCAAAGGTTAGAGAGACACTTAGATGCCAACCCAGAGTTGCACGGATTGCTAAGCTACTCAGACTTACGCTATGAGGATATGGGCTGGGAAGTGTATGACTACTTAGAGCCTGCTATTATTAACGGTGTAGCTTATTGTCATTTCTTCGCTAACCCAATGACAGGTAAACCTTACGGCGGTACAGCGTTGAATATTCTTAAACAAGTGGGTGTGAGCTTCTGTATGGGGCATAAGCAAGTGTTGGATGTAGCTACAAGGTTCTTACCTACAACGGGTAAGCAACAATGGGCTATCATCGCAGGTGCTTGTTACGACCATATGGAGAGTTATAAAGGTATTCAGGGTAATCACCATTGGAGAGGTATTGTCGTTAAGCATAATGTCATGGAAGGGTCTTTTAATCCATTATTCATTGACTTAGAATACTTAGAAGGTCGTTACGGCAATTTAGCATAAGAAATACATTGACAGGGATAGTCACTTAACATATAATACTTGCATAGACTAACTAGAGGAGAATAACATTGGAAGAGAATACAATTAAGATTAACTGGGAAGCAGAACAAACTACAGAGAATCCATACACCAACCCTAAAGCAGACCCTTTTGCAGCAGCACTGAATAAGTCTAATCCTTCTCAGTATAACTTAGCAGACTATCTTGAGAGTATCTACGCTAATGTAGATCAAGAACCCAAAGCTTTCGTTGTAGACATGACCACTACAGTAGAACAACAAGGTGAAGACTTACTTGCTTTCTTATTCTCTAAGAAAGAGACTGAGAATAAAGACTCAAACGTATCTTGGTATGATTACGAGAAGGAAGAAGTGATAGGTTATCCAACTAGAGGTGAACCTGTGACTGACAAGAAGAGTGGTACAGATATGGTTTACGTAGGGCGATACACTGATGATGATTGTTGTGTAGTAGAAGCTGTAGAAGGTAGATGCTACCTAGTACTTAAAGAGTATATCGCACCGTTAAACTACAAAGACAGCCCTACACGACAAGTCCGTAAAGAGCAACATAAACTATTAGAAACCTTAGTAGGTGATGTCGATAGCAACCTTCAAGGATATACACATAAAGCTGGAGCTATTGAGTTGTACAATAAAGGTTGGCGTGTTAGTAAGGAGGATGTGTGATGACTATACAAACAACGTTAAGCTTTGAAGACCCTAAACTTGTACGGTATATGGAGATGTATGCAGCCTTAGAGGAGTCACATGCCAAGGGTTTAACTACAAATCACGGTGATGCTTCTAATGGCTATACAGGGGATTTGTATCAACTCTTCTATTTGTGGGAGAGCGGTATACAAACATCGAACATATTATATTGCTTCCATCATACTAGTTGTTTTTATCATTTAGAGCATTCCTATAAGAAGTATATTCTAAAGGAGATACTTTAATGCTTAAACTTACATATACAAGAGCTTCAGATAAACATGCAGAGGTAAGC
>JAAGZM010000160.1 GCA_024206355.1 Gammaproteobacteria bacterium
AAAATATAATTCTCAAAGAACAACTTGATAGTTATGATATGAAGATCCTTTATGAATTACAAAAAGATGGGCGTATAGCTGTTGCAGACTTAGCCATAAAAATTGGATTATCAACAACTCCCTGCTGGAGACGAGTTCAGAAACTCCAAGATTCAGGCATTATTCAATCTTATACCGCCAATATTAACCCCGCGATCTTTGGTGTTAATTTAGATGTTTTTATTGAAGTATCACTGGATCTCCATCAAGCAAAAAGCTTTGAAAAAACAATTATGGAGCGAGACGAGATTGTTGAATGTTACGCTATCACTGGCGGTCAGGACTATATGTTACATGTAATGGTCAAAGATATTGCCAACTACGATCAATTTTTACGTGATGAGTTCATTCACTTTCCTGGTGTTCAGAGAGTCAAAACCCATCTTGCATTAAATCCTATAAAAAAAGCTACCAGAATACTTTTAAAAAAGGATAATTGAAAAAATTAGCTAATCTAACAACAATAGTAGTATCATTAGTTAGTAATTTATCCTAGGATCCTCAGTTGGACGCATTTGAATGTGTAGGCAAACTCACTCAATGGATGAATACTAATCCTTCTGTAAGTTGCTGTTTTGAAGTACATAATCATAATTTTAAGCCGGTCAACTGAGGATTCTAGGTTTATGACTGCAAACATGTATTTTTATTGTAGCGGAATTTGAAAATAGGTTAGTAAACAATATGGATTTATCTGATTGGATCGACCAGCATGCGTGCAATAACCCGGATAAATCTGCGCTTATATTTAATAATACTTCAATCAGCTATAAGTCTCTCGCCAATCAAATTAATGATTTCACTCAAATACTTGGTACAGAACTATCAATAAAACCTGGTGATAGAATTGCTTATCTTGGCTTAAACTCTCCAGATATGATTGCTATTATTTTTGCTTGTGCACGTGTTGGGGCTATATTCTTACCACTTAATTGGCGACTAGCAGGACCAGAACACTGTCAACTTCTCGGTCATGCAACACCTGTGGCATTATTTGCTGAACAAAGCTTTATCAACCACATTGATAATATTTGTGATGAGCTCACATCAATTACCCTTGTTAGCTTTAATGAAGAAAATGATAAGTGGTTATCAGTCAATAAACTCAATGAAAACAACTCTAATAAACCAGCCTTTACTCCTCCAAATTCAATCAGTGAAGAAGACAGTATTATACTTTGTTATACATCGGGCACGACTGGCATACCTAAAGGCGCCCTACTCAGTAAAAAAGCACTAGCAACGAATGCCTTAAATTCAATTGACATGCATAATTTTACGGCTGAAGATATTGTTCTCACTGTACTACCGATGTTCCATGTTGGTGGTCTAAATATCCAAACACTACCCGCTCTTTTTTCAGGAAGTACCGTTGTTATTCATGATCGTTTCGATGCAGAACAATTTTTTGACTCATTTAGTCGTTACCCAATAACACTAACTCTGGTTGTTCCAACCATTATGCATGTAATTATGGCTGATCCTCGTTGGCAGTCACTAAAGCCCAAACAATTACGCATGATCTCTATCGGTTCATCGGTTGTTCCTGAAAGTCTTGTAAAAACAGTTTGTGATTGGGGCGTTCCTCTGGTACAAGTTTATGGAGCTACTGAAACCTGTCCAATCGCAGCCTATATTCCAACAAATGATGCTGCAAGGAAGCCCGCTTCTACTGGCAAAACAGCCCTACACTGCGAAATAAAACTTGTTGACGAAAATGCAAATCAGGTTGCTGATGGAGATAAAGGCGAGATACTTGTCAAAGGAGATAATGTTCTACTCAAGTATTGGAATGATGAAATAGCGACGAAAGAAGTCTTCACGCAACAGTGGTTTCACACGGGTGACGTTGGTCATTTCGATGAAGAAGGATTCCTCTTTGTCGATGGACGCATAAAAGATATGATTATTTGTGGTGGTGAGAACCTATATCCTGCTGCCATCGAAAATACCTTATCACAGTGTCCTGATATTAAAGAAGTCACCATCGTTGGCAAGCCCGATGATTATTGGGGTGAGATTTGTGTCGCCGTTATTGCCACTGAATCAGGAAATAATTTTGAAATGGAACAACTACAAAATTATTGCTTGGGAAAGATTGCTCGATCTTCAATTCCTAGAGAAATAATCACGGTTGATGAACTACCTCGAAACGCTATGGGCAAAGTCGTTAAAGAAGCTTTGAATGAATTGATATTAATCAAGACAAATCCATAAATTTGCTATCACAAACAGCAAAATTAATAGTACAATTTAATTACTATTGATTTTTGGAGTTTATCCCAATGTTTGACCATCTTAATGCCCTACCTGCTGATCCATTGCTAGGTCTAATTACTGCTTTTCATAACGATCCAAATCCTCAAAAAGTTGATTTGGGTGTCGGTGTTTATCGCGATGAATCAGGACATACTCCGATCATGTCAGCAATTGCAAAAGCTCAAACAATCCATTTAGAAATAGAGGATTCAAAAACCTACATTTCACCAGCGGGTGTAGAAGGTTTTGTTGATGGCGTAAAGCAACTCGTCTTTTCTAAAGACTCGGCCGCCTATAAAGATGGAAGGATCACAGGCTTGCAGACCCCCGGTGGTTGTGGTGCTTTACGAATTGGCTCAGAACTATTAAAACGTCTTAAAAATGACAACCTTACTGTATGGGTCAGCGATCCAACCTGGGCTAATCATATTCCATTAATCAAAGCTACTGGCTTAGAAATGGGTACTTATTCCTACTTTGACGCTGAAACAGGTGCTGTTAATTTTGATGCGATGGATGCAAAGCTTGCGACTTTAGGACCTAGTGATATGGTACTGCTTCACGGCTGCTGTCATAACCCTACAGGCGCAGATTTATCATTTGAAAATTGGCAGCAAATTGCAACCCGTGCAGCGAAACAGGGTTTTATACCATTTGTAGATCTCGCTTATCAAGGTCTAGGAAATGGTATTGAACAAGACGTTAAAGGTATTCGTTATCTTTCAGAGCATATCGACGAAATGATAGTAGCAACATCGTGCTCTAAAAACTTTGGATTATACAGAGAACGTACAGGTTCTTTACTAGTTCAAACAACGAGCCAAAAACAGGCTAATGCTGTTCTAACACAAATACAAGAAGCCGCTAGAGCAAGTTACTCAATGTCTCCTGCCTATGGTGGTTACCTTGTTGATCACATTTTACATAATGATGGCTTACGTAACGATTGGGAGACTGAGCTCAATGCAATGGCAAGACGTATAAAAGATTTACGTTCTGGTCTACTTGAAAAAGTTCAGCAACGTAATATTGATAAAGATTTTAGCTTTTTGACTACACAAAATGGCATGTTCTCACTTTTAGGTATCTCCAAAGAGCAAGTACACCTACTTCGTGATGACTATGCTATCTATATGGCAGATTCTAGCCGAATTAATGTTGCTGGACTTAGTACCAATAGTCTTGAATATGTGGCAGATGCATTAAAGGCCGTTATTTCCTAGACAGACCAGTATCCCTAATCTCACGCAGTTCGTTAACCAGCTCCTTAATATGTCCAAGGTTTGTTTCCGGGTTACTAATTGTGAGACGTAAATATCGCACATCATTGATTGAAGCTGTGGAAATATAGAACATACCACGATTTAATAATTCCTCACGTAACAGCAACTGGCCCTCTGGAACACCATGAATCAAAAAACACAGAATATTGGACTGAGGCTCTAATGGACACTCGAAATCCGGAAGACTTTCAAGATAATTGTAAATTTCCATGGTGAGGTCGAAAAGTCGTTCAATATAATCGGAAATGCCTGATTCACCAAGAGCTGCCAGAACCATAAAAAATTTAAGACCCAAAACTGGCTTAGTACACTCTATTGTGCGGTGCAGGAAGTCATAACCAGGTTGTTCTTTGTCAAAAAACAAATAGCTGGCCTGTTGCACAAAAGCTTGATCCAGAGTTCTTGCGTCACGCATCAGCAATGCTGAACAAGTTGAAGAAACTCGCATTAGTTTGTGCATATTAATAGTTATTGAGCTGGCTAAATTGAACCCTTTGGTTAGATGTTTGTACTTTTGGGTTAATAATGCAGGCCCGCCATGTGCACCATCGATATGGAACCACAAATCATGTTCCTGGCAAAACAATCCAATCTCTTGAAGAGGATCAAACAATCCTGCTGCGGTGTTTGCTGCATTAGCAACAACAGCTAGAATACGTTTACCCTGTGACTTTACTTCACTAATAACTTCCGGAAGACGATCGACTATGATTAAACCTTGATTGTCAACTTCCAGTGAACGTACAGATTGATGCCCAATCCCGATGATTCCGGCAGCTCGTGCAATTGAATAATGTGTGTGCTTCGGTGCCAGAATCACAAGATCACCAGGGGATCCATGTTGCCACACATCAGGAGCAATATGAGTACGGGCGGCGATTATGGCTGTCAGATTGCTCAATGAACCTCCTTGCAACAGAACTCCCCCTGCATGATGATTGTCAGTCTGCTCTTCAGGTGGAACTGGAGCTGGAACCCAACCCACTTTACCGATAAGCCAATTGATCAGGAAATATTCCACACTTACTGATGCTGGCCCAATTTCGTATGTAGAACCGTCACTGCTGACAAAGTTATCAATTAACCCTGCAAGGGCAGACATGTAGTGAGGAACAGCCTGTTGATGTGCTACATTTCCGGGGTGATAGATTTTTGTGATACCAGACAAATAATTCTCTAAAAAATGTTTCAGCTTATCACCCGATAAACCGCCTTCAGCAACCAATTTGGAGAGTTCCAATTCATCGATTAATTTTTGCATTGGATGTTGCTCTATACAGCGACCATTGCCACTGTTCGAATGCTTATAGAATTGGCTCAGGCAATCAACAATAATTGCAGTATCTGACTCAAAAGACATATGTTTATTCTCCACATAATATTCTACTTTTAATTCTGTTTAATATGGCATTGACAAAGTAAAATTCTCAGCCTTATAAATAAAGTGATTTTCATCTTTAAACTGTCACTACCTTTTCCCAAGAAAGCTTGCCCCAGAGCCTGCCCCAGGAGTGAAACGACTGCTTTGGGTATGACCGCAGTGAATGTTTTGGCCATATTGGATGATTTCAGGATGGAACCGGTAACGTTTATAAATATTTCTCCATAAATAATATTATTAATTAGAGTTTATTTGTCAGTACTATCTATTAAACCTGTTATTGGGCAGTTTTATATTTTTTTGTTTTTAATTGACCATACTAATAAAACAACACCTGCGATAAAAAATGGGATACTGAGCATTTGCCCGGTATTTAATGCAAATTCGCTGACATAAGCGGCTTGTTTTTGTTTAACGTTTTCAATTAAAAAGCGGGCGGTGAACGTAAGAATTAAAAATACACCTAATAATGAACCGTGAGGTGTTTTCTCCTTTAACTTTTTATAACCAGCAATAAGTATTAAAAATATAAATAAATAAGCAATTGCTTCATATAGCTGTGCAGGATGGCGGGGCGTATTATCAATACGAGCAAAAATAACTGCCCAAGGTACATCACTGGCATTACCTAATATTTCAGAATTGACAAAGTTAGCACTTCGTACAAATACACCAAATAATGCGGTGCAAATGGCTGACCGATCTAAGAGCCACAAATAGTTGACTTTATATTTTTTTACATAAAAATAGATGGCGATAATAACACCTGAACCACCTCCATGACTGGCTAAACCACCTTCCCAAATAGCAATTATTTTTAATGGATTAGCAAAGTAATATTGTGGCTCATAGAAAAAGCAGTGACCTAAACGGGCACCAACGACAATACCAAAAACAACATAACCGAGTAGTGTATCAAGTGATTCTACTGATTGTTTTTCAGTGACATAAATCCACTTCATTAGTTGCAAACTAGAGAAGATTGCAGTCGCAAATAAAGCGCCATACCAATGTATTTTAAAACTACCTAATGACAATAAAACAGGATCTACGTTCCAGATTAAATGTTCCAATGAAATATCCTAAAGTGTTATTTTTATGTTTGTTAACTTATTTTTTGTTAGTTTCTTTTGGTTGAAAGAGAACTAATAATAAACCTAACATAAATGCTACATCTGTGCCTCGCTTTTATTAGATCGTGTAGAATGGTGCTGCTTTATTCCATTCATATCTATGATGAAACCTCCCCCTACTTTCTAAACCTATATCAAAAGCTATAACAAAATCAATACGTACGGTTATTTGCGAGGGACAAGAGAAAATACAACAGCCACCACCATTAACACCGCAAATGTTAAACGCAATATTCTTGCTGATTTAGGCGATTCAAAAAATGGGCGCAACACCCCGCCTAAAACCAACCAAGCAACATCTACAAATACTGCAACAATAAAACAAATAATAGCAGTCGTAACATAACTTAGTAAATCGGTTTGAAGTGGTAAAAGGAACTGTGAAAATATTGCAAGGAAAGCTGCATATGCTTTTGGATTAAGTAGATTTAAAATAAATCCATCAATAAATGCAGGTGATGTTCCTGAAGTTTTACCAGATGAACAAAGTGCCGGTGCTCTAGCGATCTTCTGAGCCACATATACAATATAAAGAACTCCAGCAACCTGAACTATCAGTTTTATATTTGGAAATGCACTAAACAAAGCTGCAATACCCACAGTTGCACCAATAATTGCAATAGCTAGTCCACTAAGTATTCCAAGAAGAAATGGAATGCCATTTTTAATTCCATATGTTGCTCCTGTTGCAGCTAATGCTAAAGGTGCAGGCCCGGGCGAACCGAGCAATAAACTTGTTGCTGTTATTAATGAAATTATTGACTCAATCACTGTGCATCCTTATCACCTAACGCAACAGCGGCTGATTTGTAGCCCAGCGGAAAAACAGTCAGACAACATGCTTTTGGCTTAAGAGTCTTCATTAATGTATGTATTCATAACATTCTCTGACTAGCCAACGTCCGCCTCAATTGAGGTATTTTTTTTGCGCCGTCGATTGCAGGCGATGGTTATAACTTAATATTATCTAAACTCAATAGCTGACGACTATTGCGTAAGGTTAATATTTTAATTTCTTATCCAGAACTCAGGTTAACTTAGGTGCTTTTTTCATGATCGTAGTTACTTTTCACCATCAGCCTTTTGAATAATTAAAGTTTGGCCTTTTTCATCAGTAACAACTTCTCCAACAGGCTCTAATTCAAATGTGCTATCTCCAACTCTAACAGGAATGATAAAAGGCTTAGACAGTGACTTTCCATCTAATTCAATTGTCGCCATCATACGAATGTAATA
>JAAGZM010000161.1 GCA_024206355.1 Gammaproteobacteria bacterium
TAATCTGTATATCTCAAGTACTTCTGGATCATTTGATTTAGGACCTACTTGCACATAATTAGAATTAGGTTCTGCATCAAACTGGTCTTTTAATGCTTTTATTGCTCTACTATTTAACTCTGTAGAGTTAACTTTGTTAACGGTACTAGCAGCACCTTTAGCTAGTATACGTAATGCATCATTGTTTCTACCAAGTGTTTTCTCTTTAGTAGCCTCAGTCATTAAGTAACGGTAACCAGTAATATCACCATTCAAGTTATAAAGAGGAGCCATATGCTGTTTAGCCACAGTAGGGTCAAATGTTTTAGCACCTGAAATACTATTTCTAAATATAACACTCTTCTGAGCATGTATTGCTTTAGCATCTTGAACGCCACCATATACTGGGTCGTTACTATCAAACTTAGCACGTAAGGCAATAGTGTCTGTACCCCGTGCTTGTTTACTGTTTAAAGATACAACACCAGTGATAGTCTCAGTTTGGCCACCATGTCTATCTACATATAAATAAAAGTCAGGAGCATTAGTATTAGCAGGATCTTTAGGTAAAGGATTTGCAGACTTAACCCAGCCTCTTGCCTCATATAAAGCACCTTCAGTTTCATTTAATACTTTCATCTGTATTGTTGGATCAAATATCTCACGAATATGTCCTTTAGTAATGTTAACTTCTGAGCCA
>JAAGZM010000941.1 GCA_024206355.1 Gammaproteobacteria bacterium
CAATAAGTCTAAAAAACGTGCAATCAAATGTGTAGGCAAACTCACTCAATGGGTGAATACTAATCCTTCTGTAAGTTGCTGTTTTGAAATAAATAACCATAAGTCAGAGCCGGTCAACTGAGGATTCTAGGTTGAAATATTTCTGGAGATTTAAAACCGTACTGGAGTAAACCTGTATTAAGATCACTGTTGGACTCCATCTTTGTCATAAAGCATTGATGGAGTTTTGAGAAAGGCGTTTGGTCAACGGTATCCTCAATATTGAGGACATTGATTACCTGACGAGCTATGGCCGAAGAAGAATCTACCAAGGTAATTGATTGGGGTAAAATTGCTTCTAGGATGTTGGATAGTAGTGGAAAATGTGTACATCCAAGGATTAACGTATCGAGACTATACTCTCTCTCAGCGATAATAAATGGATTTAATATCTCACTGACTTCTGAGAGGCTTATATTTTGACCTCTTAGCTTCATTTCTGCAATCTCTACAAGCCTCGTGCTACCTACAGAAACAACAGTGCACCCATCTGCATATTTATTGATTAAATCAGCCGTATATGAACGATTTACAGTTGCTGGCGTTGCTAATAATCCAACAACCTTAGAGGAAGTTATTTCAGCAGCAGGTTTTATTGCAGGAACCACGCCGATTATGGGTATCTGAAGTCTTTTGCGAATAGTCTCTAAAGCTACAGTACTTGCTGTATTGCAGGCAATGACGATACAGTCTGGCTTTAATTGTAACTCAGCCTTACAGAGTAAATCACTGACACGCATAATCAGCTCTGTGTCATCCTTTTCTCCATAGGGAAAATAGGCATTATCTGAAAGCAATATTAATTCAGCCATGGGCAAGTAGTCAGCTAAACGATGACTAATGCTCAACCCACCTACACCGGAATCAAAGACAAGAATATTCAACATTGTTTAAAACACAAGCTCTAAATAG
>JAAGZM010000942.1 GCA_024206355.1 Gammaproteobacteria bacterium
ATCAATAATACTTGTATGGTCAAACTCAACTCCCGGCTGTACTACAAGGCCAATAACGCGTTTCCATGCTGCACTCAGTCCTCTTTTCACAAAAGCATGTTGATGTAATTCTAACGTTTGCTTAACTCGTGAAACAGATGTTAATTCTAATTCACTAATTTCTTCCGTTGCACCGCCTGGCGGTGGTACTTCAGTACCGATGACAAAGTATAAGTCAGATTGACCAAACTCATGAAGGGCTGTTTTCTCAGCCACTGAACAAAGATCCGCAGCGCGTTCAGCGACAAGTTCATCTGGCAAAACTTCTGGATCACCCAAGCATCCCATACTCGTATCTAAATGAATTTTTTTAAACCCCGCAGCCACATAACTCTTAATTAATTGTCGAGCCTTTTCCATTGCATCTGCAACAGGCTCATCTACCCAACAAACAGGACCAAGATGGTCACCCCCTAAAATAAGGCGTTCGCGTGGGTAATTTTTACTATCTGCTATTTTCCCAATGTATTCATAAAAATCCGCAGGCTGCATACCTGTATATCCACCATACTGATTAACTTGGTTGGCGGTGGCTTCTATCAATATCGGTGAATTATCTGCTTTAGCTTGCTCAATAGCCGCTTCAATAACTAAAGCGTGTGCGGAGCAAATGGAGTAAATACCACGCATTTCGCCTTTTTTGTTAGCTTTAATAATATTTATAAATTCGTTCATGTTC
>JAAGZM010000943.1 GCA_024206355.1 Gammaproteobacteria bacterium
ATGTTACCCATATTGCCGTAGACTCTCGCTATGCCTTCTTTACGGCCTAACTCGGTATTAATCTCCAAGGACTTTTCATACATCTCCATCGCTTTATCTAAATCGCCTTGTATCTGAAAGATGTTACCCATATTGCCGTAGACTCTCGCTATGCCTTCTTTATGGTCTAATGCGGTATTAATCTCTAGGGACTTTTCATACATCTCCATCGTTTTATCTAAATCGCCTTGTATCTGAAAGATGTTACCCATATTGCCGTAGTCACTCGCCATGCCTTCTTTATGGTCTAATGCGGTATTAATCTCTAGGGACTTTTCATACATCTCCATCGCTTTATCTAACTTGCCTTGCGTCTGAAAGATGACACCCATATTGCAGTAGGCTACCGCTTGCAGTGTTTTATCATTTTCTTGTTTGCCGATAGCCAATACCTGTTGGTAAGCAGCCATCGCTTCAGGTAGCGCCCCAGTCCTGTATAATAAATGACCAAGTTGATTCCAGTTATCCACATTAGTTTTATCTAACGCTACTGCTTGTTGATATGCCTCCAATGAGGCGTGGCTGTCAGTGTTAAATAATAATGCCCCTTTTTGTTGGTAAAGCTCAGCGGTGTATTGTATCGGTTTAGCTTGTTTATCAATTAAAGAATCAAGAACAGCAACCGCTTTATCTGGCTTGTTATCAGCAATAGCGGTTAAAACATCCTTTATGGAATAAGGTAAATCAGGATTATTTTGCTGTTTAACTAGTGTTTCTATGGTGCGTTGCTGAGATTTGATTAAAGTATCTTGCTCACCTTTTGATAGGTTGTTAGCTCTAGTAGCTGCTTCAAGTTTTGCTAACGCTGTATCTCTTTCTATTTCAAGGTGATTGATGTTGTTATGCTCTTTAAAGAACTTTAATCCAAAACCTAGAACAATAATAATTAGGATAATTAAAAAGTGATAGAACGACGAGCCAAAACCTAGAACAATAACAATTAGGCAAATTAAAAATCCGTGATCAAGAATCTTGTGAACTACGGAGCCGCTCTCTTTTTTTGATAGAGGGGGAATTATTCCTGATTTAATTAGTGCCTTATAAATACTAAAAAGCAGCAATAGTACAAAGCCTATCAAAACTAATGGGTTAGTTAAGTGAGGTGCTATCTCAGCAAATGATTGCATGATATTTATGAGTTCCTTTTCTTTCAATTCTTCTGATATTGTATTGAGTCTGTTTGCATGGCACTGTATTAAAATACTGTTACTTGATCGAGATAATGTTATTTGTTGATCAGCATTGATGTTATTAGGCGATCAAAGGACATGCTAATATGAAGTATTTATATAATGTCAATTATTGTTGAATATTTCAACTATTTGTAAACCTACAATCAAATCAATAATCGAAACCTCACATTAATAAAAAAGGTGGCAATTAAGCCACCCATACACCAGACACCTGTTGTTCATAACTAACATCAGTCGGTTAAATGAATGTTAAGCTAATAACAGGTCGCTGTATGTGCGACAATTGCCATAGTTAGTATGTGACATTGCTTGTTTTAACGTAGGACGCTATTCACCAAATAACCTTTTTATTAACTTGTGTTAGTGGTTAGCTTGGAAAAAGTGATCAAGTGTTCCCTTGTATTCTTTTTTATGTTATCTCTTTTAAAAGACCAAAAGACAGTTAAAAAGGGTGATGTGAGAAGCACACACTAAAAGAAGTAAATGGCCTACGGCCAGCGACCAAAGGTTAATTAAATGACATTGTTACACAGAAATCTAGTAGCTAATTAAAGGGAGGATTATCTTATTATAAGATATTAAACCCCATGCAAAACATGAAATAATCCAAGGTAACGCAAGTGTACTAAAACTCGGCTGTTTCAGAGCAAGCCACCAAAATACACGCGCTTTATATAATTTCTTTGGTGAAAAGATGATATGTCTATTATTATCAGCTAATCGCTCTGAATCTCTCAGTTGCCGCATGCCTGATGCTTCAGCAACAATATTAAACTCTGAGTATTTTATTGAGTATATTTTAAGGATAGGAAATTCAAGCACACTTTTCAATCAATAAATCGAAAAATTAGCATTTTTGGTGTTTCGGATCAATGAATTGGTGGTAGAAAATCCAGACAAAGATGAGTACAAATCTAAAAAAAGCTGTTTTGGATACA
>JAAGZM010000944.1 GCA_024206355.1 Gammaproteobacteria bacterium
AAATACACATGACCATTTTTGCATGTGTCGCTTCCACCTGGTATGTTTTCTCTTGTAACTCCTGGTGCGTTGCACATGGGGCACTGTCCAAATATATTACTCATCTTATCCACCTTCCAAAATTGCTGCAAAAAATCCTGTTAGAACTGCAATTGCTATTGCTATTATCAAGTAGTCTATAAATCTCTCCATGCTCATTTTTCTTACTCCACTGCAACTTTTGCAAGCCAAATTTTGTCACTAGCAAAACCTTTATACAGTGTTTTTGTTATCGGTGATTCGCCAATTTCAACCAAATAAAGCAAGTCATCTATTAGGTGTTTGAATTTACCAATATCATTAACCCCATATTTCTCAGTTAATAAATAAAATAATTGTTCATCATCTTCGTAGTCCTCATCTTCTATACCAGATAGAAAGAGCATTAATTCAAAAATATCATTCATCATTTTTCCTTTAATATGTATATTATCTTCTTTACTATCATCTTCCATTTTATGCAATGTCAGACGTGGGTAGAATGGGAGCAACCATTTAGGATGCTCTTTCAGGTCGTCACAGCAATCGCAGCAGCTATCTTCTTTATTGCTCATTTTTCTTGT
>JAAGZM010000945.1 GCA_024206355.1 Gammaproteobacteria bacterium
AGGATAGGATAGTATAGGATAGGTTAGTATAGGATAGGATAGTATAGGATAGGATAGGATAGTATAGGATAGGATAGTAGTATAGGATAGTATAGGATAGTATAGGATAGTATTAGTATAGGATAGTAACTATTAGTATAGGATAGTATAGGATAGGATAGTATAGGATAGGATAGGATAGGATAGTAGTATAGGATAGTATAGGATAGGGTAGTATAGGATAGGTTAGTATAGGTTAGTATAGGATAGTAACTATTAGTATAGTATTAGTATAGGATAGTAACTATTAGTATAGGATAGTATAGGATAGTATTAGTATAGGATAGTAACTATTAGTATAGGATAGTATTAGTATAGGATAGTATAGGATAGGATAGTATTAGTATAGGATAGTATAGGATAGTATTAGTATAGGATAGTATAGGATAGTATTAGTATAGGATAGTATAGGATAGTATAGGATAGTATTAGTATAGGATAGTAACTATTAGTATAGGATAGTAACTATTAGTATAGGATAGTATAGGATAGTATTAGTATAGGATAGTAACTATTAG
>JAAGZM010000946.1 GCA_024206355.1 Gammaproteobacteria bacterium
GCATCAATCGACTGCGTGGATTTAAAAAAATGTGGAGAGCATTAGAGCGAAAAGATTACCTCACTGCTGCAAAGGAGATGGCAAATTCAAAATGGCATAGTCAGGTCGGTAAACGTGCTGAAGAATTGGAAAACATGATGAAAGTCGGATAAATCACTTATGATGTACAGCGACCCAGAAAAAAACTGCTATTTACTAGAGAGGCGCGAAATCCGCAACAAGGAGGGGTGTAAATCATGCAAGCTAGGATTTGAGGCTTGGGGGTCTTGGCATTGCAGCAAAGGCAAGAAAAAAAGCAGGGGCAGGGATTTTTGTAAATTTTGGCGATTAAAAGAGGACTGAAAGTGAATAAAGAAAAAATCGGAACAATGCTGTCAGCAGACTCACCGGCCCCGATAAATGGCGAGGGCAGAGGCGGGAGGCCAGCTTTTACCAAACAAGATGCAATGTTCTGTATTGCCGGTATGCCGTCTGCCGCATGGGATTACATGCCATACGCTGACCTTCTAGGCGAGAGCACAAAAAAAACAGTCTTCAAAAATTGCAGTAGAAAATTAATAGCTGGCGGGCATATAAAAAACAGGGAAAAAGCTGAGTTGATAGCTGAAATAGCTCTTGTTGAGTGCCGATTGAAATCATTTTCTAATGTTGCCAGGTGTAGCCTGATACGAGTTTCACAGCGTCAGTGGTACAGAAGCTATTCAGAAATCTATGGAATAGCGCAACGAATTTATAATGAGCTTGATAATCAGGCTGGCAGATACATTGCTATAA
>JAAGZM010000947.1 GCA_024206355.1 Gammaproteobacteria bacterium
AACGCTTGATAATGATAGAGTGAAAGGTATTACTGAAAATAAGGATGGTTTTAGACCCCACCAGGGGGGTGAGGGCAAGTGGGGCATAAGTGAATTAGGCAGAATATTAAAACCGGAAGCCAGCAAAACTGGCACGGTGACTGCTAGTCATGCACCTAAAATGCTGGTAGACAGAGATAAATCTTATTGTATTGATGCAGCTTATATAAATAAAAAAATTCCTGACACATACAGCAAGCCCGAAATCAAATCTAATTATATACAGTGGGATTCAACGGGCAAAGGATACGGATCGCAAGACCAAAGGGCGTACTACTTAGATGGAAAGCATGGGACTCTTTCATCTAACAACGGAGGCTCTAAAGTCAAGATTGCCAAAGTTGAGAACCTAACATATAGAAAACTAACTCCATTGGAATGCGAACGATTGCAGACATTGCCGGATGGTTATACTGACCATGTAAGTAAAACACAAAGATATATAACCATTGGTGCTTCTTGGACTGTTGATGTTATTGCTCATATATTTAAAGGTTTAAAACAGGATAACATGAAATGAAGCGTGATAAATTCGACAAAACAATCAATGAGTTCTAATAACAACGCCTAATGATGGGCGATATTTAATAAATAAACGGAGAAATACCATGAATACACCATGTAACGAGGCAGGAACAACTGTCATGAATGAAAACAAATCAAAACATCATAAAATGGACGATGCGATAAATGAAGTTGAACGCATTTCTTGGC
>JAAGZM010000162.1 GCA_024206355.1 Gammaproteobacteria bacterium
CTACGCCGGCTAGCAGTGGGCCGAAGACGTGTGGTTGTTATGTGGTTTCAATCATATTGAACCTAGAATCCTCAGTTGGACGCGTGTTAGGGTGTGTTTTTTAGGCTTAGGGGCGCCGACTAGAAAGCCGTTCATAGTCATGCTATGTAAGGTTGTTGCAGTCAAGTCAATGATTCTAAAAAATGTGCAATCAAATGCGGAGGCAAACTAGCTCAATGGATGAATACTAATCCTTCTGTAAGTTGCTGTTTGAAGCACATAATCATAATTTTGAGCCAGTCAACTGAGGATTCTTAGGTTAAAGTAGCAATAAGAGTGTTTGCTGCAATTTTTCGATATCAATATCTCTATGTTTGACTAATTTTTCACAGCTTTGGTGTAATAACTTTTGAGATGACTTTTCTAGATTAGCAATCTGTTGATGAAGCTCTTTTGTTTCTATTTCTAACGCTTCCCTTTTTGCATGGTTACGTTCACTGATCTGTTGATATAAATAGATAAAGCGTCCAATAATCACGTAAGGAAAGTTTTTATTGCTGATAGGACCATAACTCACTTCAAAACCATCTAAAGGTAAGCCTTTAATATCAAAGGATGCCAGTTTATCAGCGCCAAGCCATGCACCTGTAAACCCAAGTACGCCTCCACCGATTGCTCCTGCCATAAAACTTGCTCCTGCTACAGCTAAATCAACAGATGCACCTACTGCAGCTCCAACCATTGCTGAGACTGTTGCCAATTGATTTTTACTCAATCCCCAGAGATACCATTTTTCACAATCAAATAAATCTGGAGGAAGTGATAACTCATCTATTGAAAGTTTAGTCTGAGAATGTTTGTAGTTAGCAAGAAGTTGATCTATCGCTTTTTGTTCTCGTTTTATCATCCAGTTATAATATTTTTTCTCAAGCAATGGCTTAACTATTTCTGCTTGATCCTCAGTCAATACTTTTTGGCTTTCTTGATAAAAACATAAATCCTCTACTAATCGACTTAAAATAATTGCACTATTGCGCTTTTGTTGCTGTCGTTTATCATTTAAATCGGACATAACTTGTTCTAAATGTTCTGCCCAACTTGGCTTTAACATTGCAAAAGCTTTTAATAAGTCAATTTGTTTGGTGAACTCTGCGTCCATGGGGTTGAAAACACGTACCATCTTGAAGTATTGCTCCAAAGCATTCTTCCAAGGCTCTACGTGTGAAGTATTTTCAATGGGATTAATTAACGCCATACTTGGTTGACCACTCCAGCGAAGGATCTCCATCTCTGCTTCATATTCAGGGCCGTAGGGCCTAGAGCCATCAACAACATATAAGATTGCCGCACCATCAACTAAAGGTTTTAGTAACTCAACCTCATCCGGAAAATCACGCTGACACTGTAAGTCATCAACAAAGTCTGCAACAGCCTTTGAACGCATCTCAGCACTGGATGCCTTTTGTTTAAGCCAAGTTAAGACTTTTCGTGGACGTTGAAAACCTGGGGTGTCAATAAGTTTGTAGCCACAGTTATTATTATCAACATGGAATCCTGTTGATTTTTTGGTTGTGCCGCTTTGACTTGAAATTCTGATCGACTCATTATGTGACAGCGTTGAAACAATTGATGACTTGCCTTTATTAGGATGTCCAACAACAGCAAATTTTGCTATATTTTCGTTCATACTGGAATCAACTTCTTAGGTATATAGAGTTCCCAATTAGGCAAAGTATTAACAAACCTTTGCCATTCCTGAAGGTGATTGAACTTAGACTGTAGTAAACCTGAGTCATCCCAATCAAGCGGTAGAATTACACCTTTTCCTTGCTGTAGAAAATCTTCCAATTCGCCTAACGGACCTTCCCATGCCTTTACTATAACTATTTGTTCATCTTTCAAATTAGCCATCTTTAGTAGTTGCTCTTCACTACCTAGCCAACGATTAATCCATACGTTATCGTTTGATAAATCGAGTTCTGGAAGCAATGTTAATACCTCTGTGGGGATCCCATCCCAGTTATTAATAACTAATGAACGTTTTAGTGTTTTGATTTGTGGAGTCAACTCCGTCATTTCTTCTTGTTGATTATTTGATTGATGTTCAGGCATTTGTTGAACTTGTTCAAAATCTGTTTGAAATGATCGCTTTAACCACCACCTGGTCCAACTAACCAAAAAAATACGTAGTAACA
Organism: Gammaproteobacteria bacterium; assembly: GCA_024206355.1. Classification (GTDB taxonomy): domain Bacteria; phylum Pseudomonadota; class Gammaproteobacteria; order Enterobacterales. The sequence continues at coordinate 2,175 of JAAGZM010000162.1, forward strand.
AGCTATAGCAAAGTTGAGTCGCGAGAATAAACTTCCACCAAACACTATAATCACTGAGACCATTATGAGTCGATGCTAAACGAGAATCTTGAGTCATTTCTAATAAAGCTAAACTTGGTTGTGCTGCTTCCCAATAATTCCAAGGCAAGGCGATAAATTCTAACAAAGGCAAGATATTGGCAGGAACTAAAATAGTACTACGCCAAACAAAATTTAAATCAGTTGCCAACAACAGTATAAAAAAAGTCATTAAGCTTGCGATAGAAAATGCGATAGCTGCCATTTGGCTTTGCAATAAGAACCAATATTTATCAAGGTTCAGCTGATGCATTTTTCTTATTGATGCTTTTGTCTGATAAGGTAAGATAGGGATTGAAGAAAGTAGTCTTGCTAAGTTAATACCTTTTCCAAATACTAGACTGAATAGCGAGGCAATGACACTTACTACCGGAATAAAAAGATAAACTAATAATAAATAAAATAGATTTACCCTTCCCAGTTGATCACCTGTTAATACGAACCAACTAAGAAACAGACCAATAAATCCACCAGCCAAAACGATTGGCCAAACTATTTTTAGTGAACTGTCATATGCAATATTTGAATTAGGCACGGAATAAAGCCAAGGTAATTTAAAATCAATAGGTTGAGGATAAATATTCTGCTATCAAAAGTCTATATTAATCACAGCTGCAGAAATATTTTGATACGATAAATCAATC
>JAAGZM010000948.1 GCA_024206355.1 Gammaproteobacteria bacterium
CTCTACTGAACCATCTGTTTGATACGTGCCTTTATCATATCAATTGCGACTCTATTTCTACCACCTCGTGGCACAATAATGTCGGCAAACTGTTTACTTGGTTCAACAAACTCTAGAAACATTGGTCTAACAGATGATATGTATTGAGTTATCACTGATTCCATTGTTCTATCTCTTTCTTCAATATCTCTTTGCAATCTTCGAAGCAGGCATATATCAAGTGGTGTATCCATGTAAACACTGGTATCTAGTTTTTGGCGAATTGCTTTATCAACTAATAATAAGATGCCTTCGAGTAAGATAATTGGACGAGCGTTAAAATAGAGAGTTTTATCAACTCGTGTATGAATACGGTAGTCATAAACAGGAACTTCAACTGAATTTCCTGCTTTTAGTTCATTAAGGTGATGCATTAACAGGTTATGATCAAATGCATTGGGATGATCATAATTAGCTTTGATACGATCATCCATATCGAGGTGTGCTTGATCCTTATAATACGAATCTTCTTTCAAGATACAAACACTCTTTTCGCCAAGATCATCTTGTAGCTCTTTGTAAATAGTTTCTGACAACAAGCTTTTACCCGACGCTGATGCTCCGGCAATTCCAATAATGACTGGTTTTATCATTTGTATGTATCCAAAATGTTCTCTGAATGAAGTTTATCTAAGAATATTCTTTTTGTCATTTCAGAAAGGATGATATTTAACGATTAATCCTAGAATCCTCAGTTGGACGCGTTTGAGTGTGTGTTTTTTAGGCTTAGTGGCGCCGACTAAAAAGCCGTTCATAGTCATTCTATGTAAGGCTTTTGCCGTCAAGTCAATAAGTCTAAAAAACGTGCAATCAAA
>JAAGZM010000163.1 GCA_024206355.1 Gammaproteobacteria bacterium
AAAATGTTGCGTATTTGCGTATAAATTTTATAAATTTCCGCGCGAGTGATTATTTTTTTTTTTGTTGATATACGTATGTGAAATTGCAGTATATTGTGGTGAAAATAATATTTACACACATACATACACAATAAAAAAAAATAATGTATAGAGCGATTCGAGGTTTCGATCCTCGGGCCTTTGGGTTATGAGCCCAACGCGCTACCGCTGCGCCAAATCGCTGTGAATTATATAGTGTATTATAACAGTGATAACAAAACAGAGAATATATTTGCCCACGACAGGGCTCGAACCTGCGACCGTTGGCTTAGTAGAAGAATGCTATACCAAATGAGCTACGTGAGCTGATTAATTTATATTGTATGTATGTGTGTGTGTGAATATATAAATAAAAAAATGTAAATCTCTCCAGCTGGATTCGAACCAGCGACCTAGGGATTACAAACACATTACAGTCCCCCGCTCTACCAACTGAGCTATAGAGAGTAGATTTTATGTGACTTGACAAAA
>JAAGZM010000164.1 GCA_024206355.1 Gammaproteobacteria bacterium
CAATATAGCAAGCTCCAAAGTTCTCATTGATTCGCCAATTACTAGTTCTTCACGGCTTAAAGGGCCTTTATCATCGCTAACAATTGACTTAATAGAATCAGGTAACTTAATCATATCACGTTTTCAAAAATTGTCTTGAGTTATCATCTTTAGAAGTATAGTACAAATTTACAATTTATATCTAATTTGATTGAATAATTATGATATTTTGCTGATATATCAACAACTATTTTTGAAATTGAGAAGCAGGTACCAAATCGCAGGATTCGTGTAACTCACTGTAAATTATTAAAATATCACCCTTAATAACCTGCGCAAGTATTTGCTCCGTTTTAGCACTTAAGCTAACCTCAGCATCTCCGTAATCTGTACCCTCTCTAAGAACAAAAGACTCTACTAGTGCTTCCAAAGTTTCTGTCTCTAAATCTTGATATGAGATAATCATTATCTCAACTCATATTCTTCACAGAAAAGATTAATACCTGCTCGATCCTCAGGGATAAGTTCACCTTCACTGTTATCAATTTCTAAAGGAACATCTATTCTGATACGCGTGAGCTCCTTACTTAAAATGAGTTTATCAACTGAATTTCTCAAATTTTCCCCTACTTTCCCTTTTACCCAATGAGCATTTGCGATTATGTTTTCAACCGTACCCCAAGTTTGCAGCCATTTGGCGGCTGTCTTTAAACCAACACCTTCAACTCCAGGGATATTATCTGCATCATCTCCTGTAAGTGCTAGAAGATCGATTATCTGCTTAGGTTTTACACCGTACTTCTGGATAATATAGTCTGCGTCAAGTAATAATTTTTTACGATCATGAACAACTTGAATATTTTCTGAAATCAATTGTGTTAAATCTTTATCAAGAGAAAAAATATAGCTCATATCACCAATTCCGGCATATCTGACAGCCAATGTAGCCAAACTGTCATCAGCCTCAAAACCAGGTGCCTCAATCAGAGGTATACCTAGTAAAGTGATTGCCTGTTTAACAGGCTCTATCTGAGAACAAAGTTCGTCGGGCATAGGATTTCTATGAGACTTATATTCTGGAAATAGTTCATGCCTGAAATTTTTCCCAGGAGCATCAAAGACAACAATAAGCCTGCTAGGTTTATATCGAAATAAACAAGTGCGAAGAAATATCATGTAACTATAGATTACATGAGTCGGCTCACCGTCCTTTTTATAGCGAGGTTCTGAGCCATGAAAAAAACGATATAGATATGCATTCCCATCTATCAAAATCGTACTATTTGGTCGTAACTTAGGCATTGTTAATTAAATCTACTCTTATTGTGAGCAAATACCAGAGAATTTGCCTGATTTTGCTCTTAACAGTTACGATTTAGGATAATCATCCTCTAAAGCTTGATAAACTTGCTCTTTAAAATCAACCGCTGAAGAATCTAACCGGTTAATAATATCGACAAGATACTCATTATCTTCTCTTCCATTCCAAACCTTCAGATAGGTACCATCTTTATAGCCATGATCTTGTCGAAAGAAGTTGAGACTATTCTTTCCAACATAACTACGATACAAGCTATCTGCAGTCATATCACATTGTAATAGGCAGCCGGCAAAAGAATGTACATCAAAACTTTTAGATGTCAGTGCGTGGGTAGCTAAGAGCTCCAAAGACTCTTTGAAATCACTTCCTTGAGTAGGTTTTTGCATTTCTGTTGCAATTTCTAACGCTAAAGCAGTTAAATCTTGGTTTTCAATGATTTTACAACTGAGACCAAAATGAAAAATATCCACCAACTCAAGTTGAACTTGGTCAATATCAGGTTGCTGATGCTTCCACCACTTCCAACCATAGTGATCTAGCATTTCTGCACACTCGACCCAAATAGCTCTATAGAATTCAAAGTTTTGCTCAAACCATTGTGGATGGACCTTACTATTCATAGCATTTTGCATATCTAACATAGCTGAAATTTGCA
>JAAGZM010000023.1 GCA_024206355.1 Gammaproteobacteria bacterium
AAGTAAAATAGATCCCAATATATCATTCACAACCTAGTCACTTCTTCGGAGAAAATTTTATGAGTGAAACTCGTCATTGCCGTCTATTAATTCTTGGTTCAGGCCCTGCTGGTTATAGCGCTGCTGTTTATGCTGCCAGAGCAAATATGAATCCTGTAATCATTACTGGTATACAACAAGGTGGTCAGTTAACGACTACTACCGAAGTAGATAACTGGCCAGGTGATTGGGAAGGTGTACAGGGTCCTGAACTAATGATTCGAATGCAAAAGCATGCAGAACGTTTTGGTACTGAAATGATCTTTGATCAAATCAATGCTACTGATTTAACAAAAAAACCTTTTTCGCTAGTTGGCGATAGCGGTATTTATACCTGCGATGCACTAATCATCGCTACAGGTGCTTCTGCCATGTACCTAGGACTTGATTCTGAAGAAGCTTTTATGGGAAAAGGTGTTTCAGCCTGTGCTACCTGTGATGGTTTTTTCTACCGTAATCAAAAAGTTGCTGTTATTGGCGGTGGTAATGCTGCTGTTGAAGAAGCTCTTTATTTATCGAATATTGCCAGCGAAGTACACGTTGTGCATCGCCGAGATGAGTTTCGTTCAGAAAAAATTCTGCGAGATAAAATTAAAGAACGTGCAAAAAATGGCAATATCACTATTCATTGGGATCGTGTTCTTGATGATGTCACCGGCGATGATATGGGTGTTACAGGAATGAATATACGTTCCACCAAAGATGACAGTATTGAATCTATTGACCTGCAAGGTGTATTTATTGCTATTGGACATAAACCAAATACAGGTATCTTTGCCCCTACATTAGAAATGAGTAACGGCTA
>JAAGZM010000165.1 GCA_024206355.1 Gammaproteobacteria bacterium
AGGAAATCTAATGGACACATTATATATTCCGCAATCAGATGAACAAGAGGATATAGATATATGGGCATGGGAACCCTACGCACTGTATTATCCACATGTATTCGAATTAGATTTTAGTTAAAATCTTAATAACTACTATCATCAAACAACATACAGAGGCACCACAATGAAGATACATTTTGAAAAAGAAACATTAGAGGCTATTTATTTAGATTGGGTTCATAACTTTATGAGTACCTGGAGATTTGCGGAGCACTACGGTATAAGTGAGAAAGATGCTTATACTTTAATCGATATTTGTAGACGCGCTCACTACAATTCACTAAAAGGGGAACGAAATGAAAACAAACATGACGCATAAAATACTTGTATTGATTTCAAAAGAGGCAAACAAGCGAGGGTACACTACGTCACTTACTTATAATCACATCGAGGACGAATGGTTGCTCTGCATATACAAGAAGAGTGATTCCATACGGATTGACCACAACACAAAGATCAGTGATATTGAGGAATGGATGAAATCATGATTATTTCACGGGAATCTATTAAGAGAATAGCTAGTCATAGATTTGCTGTTTGCTCTAATCTCTGGAAACACACTGATTTATCATTGCAGTCTGTGCTAAACTACAGCAATCAATGTCTATGGGAATTAGATACTTTAATTTCTGTTTGTGAAGCACGTGAGGCTAAGGACACTGACAGCACAGAAGTAATACAGCATATTAAAGAATTACAAGAGTTAGTCCGAGAGTACATTCGAGCACTAATTAACTAAAACAGGGGTACTATTATGAAACAACTTGTGTATAATGCAATTCAAACGCCAGATGGCACGATCTTGGGCTCGCGGTTTCGTGAGGAGTACCAGACACACGAGGATGCTAGCGGATAGATGTATATGGTGGATGGAGGCAATGATTATTTACGTAGGTACGCAGCACCTCAGGGATTTGAGCACACAGAATTATCATTATATGAAGATGATTCTATTGCTGACATTCGAGAAGTATTTGCGTGGCGCACTCGAAGTTTTAGTAACGCTGGATATTTACCATATCATACTTTCGTAAAGGATAAATATATTTTCTTAAAGGACATGAAAACAGAGCACATTGAAGCTATTTGCTCACAAGCACAATACAAACAGTGGCATTCGTTAAT
>JAAGZM010000166.1 GCA_024206355.1 Gammaproteobacteria bacterium
ATATTATCAGAGTATTCGAGAATAAAATGAGCCATAATTGATCAATCTTCTACCGGGAAAATTGCATTGATTTGACCCGTACCTGAACTTCCAAAATAAGGCGTTACAACCTCGGCCTTACCGGTATATTTATCCCAGCCCAATGCACCTAGCAGCATTACGGTGTCATGCATATTGCCTTCTCCATGACACTTTTCATTATATTCCGGAAGCATTGCTGTAAAGGTTTTCCAGTCTCCTTTTTCCCACATTTTTACAACCTGCTCATCCATTTGTTCCAGGAATGGGGACCAAACCTTGTGTAGAAATTTATCGGCAACTCCATTCTGGGCAAAACGGTGAGATAAAGAACCAGAAGCAAATATGGCAACGGTGCCATCATATTTTTCTTCAATAGCTTTTCTCAGCTCCCTACCTAAAATAACGCTATCAGCATGATCATGAACGGTACAAAATGCAGAAATTGAAACCACTTTAAAATGCTTGTCCTCATTCATGTATCTCATAGGTACGAGGGTGCCATACTCTATTTCCAGTGTCGTCGCATCATGAGCACGGGTATGAACGCCTGCTTCTGTTACTGCGTCTGCGATGATGTGACCAAGTTCAGAATTCCCTTCATATTCATAGGGCATATTCTTAATAAAATGCGGTAGCTCATTACTGGTATAAACACCTTTGAACTGTGGCGCATTATTGATGTGATAACCAGAGTTCACTAACCAGTGGGTATCAAATACCACCATTGTATCGACTCCCAACTCACGGCATCGTCGACCAATTTCCTGATGTCCTTTGATTGCCGCTTCCCGACAACCTTTATGCGGCCCATCGAACTCTGAAAGATACATGGAGGGTACATGTGTGATTTTTGCAGCTAAGGCTATTTTGCCCATCTTAATTACTCCTTTAGTATATTTTTACCATTTCGGTATTCTATGTTGTCCCATACTCATACAAACGAACTTGGGTTCAGTAAAAACTTCGAAACTCCAGTGACCGCCTTCCCGCCCGACTCCAGACCCTTTCGTTCCACCGAATGGCTGACGTAGATCTCTCACATTTTGACTGTTAACAAACACCATTCCTGCTTCAATAGCTTTTGAAACACGCAACGCTTTACTATTATTTTCAGTCCAGATATAGGAGGCCAGCCCATAGTTAATATCATTTGCAATGCTGATCGCATCCGCTTCGTCGTCGAAAGGAATCAAGCAGGCAACTGGGCCAAATATCTCTTCCTGGGATATACGCATCTTGTTGTCGACATCCGCAAAAACCGTGGGTTCAACCCAGTTTCCACCAGCAAGTTCACCGTCAAACTCTGGAACTCCTCCGCCACACACCAATCGTGCACCCTCTTCCTGACCAATACGAATATATTCGGTGACTTTTTCCCAGTGCTCTCGACTGATCATTGGGCCGATGATTGTAGACTCATCCAGAGGATCACCTACCTTGATATTGCGCGCACGGGCAGCAAATTTTTCGACAAATTCATCATAGATAGAACGCTGCACAAGGATTCTGGATCCTGCTGTACAACGTTCCCCATTGACGGAAAAAATCATGAAAATAGCGGCATCTAGTGAACGCTCAGGATCTGCATCATCAAAAATGATAACGGGCGACTTTCCACCTAATTCCATTGAGTATTTCTTTAATCCGCCGCGTGACATGATCAATTCACCGGTAGCTGTACTGCCGGTAAAAGAAATAGCACGTACATCAGGATGTCGTACAAGCGCATCGCCCGCCGTATGACCATAACCCTGAACCACGTTTAACACACCGGGAGGAATTCCAGCTTCTAATGCCAGTTCTCCCAGTCGATTGGCAGTCATTGGTGATAGCTCGGACATTTTTAGCACTGCAGTATTGCCTAAAGCCAAACAGGGAGCCACTTTCCATGTTGCTGTCATGAAGGGTACGTTCCATGGTGAAATCAACCCGCAGACACCAACTGGCTCATAGGTGGTGTAATTAAGGTGCTCATCCGTGGAATAACACTCGCCATCCATGTGGGTACAGATTTCGGCAAAGAAATTAAAATTATGTGAAGCCCTAGGAATTAATGCCTTACCAGTCTGGTAAATAACCTGACCACTGTCCCGAGTTTCCATATCTGCAATTTCATGTACATGCTGATCGATTAATTCACCAAGCTTTCGCATCAGTCGCGCACGCTCTGCAGCAGGCAAACCTGACCATTTCGGAAAAGCTGCCTTCGCTGCAGCCACCGCCATGTTGATTTCTTTTTCACCACCAGAAGCAACCTGTGTAATTACCTTGCCAGTTGCAGGATTAATAGTGTCAAAGCTCTCTTCGCTGGCAATTTTCTCGCCGTTAATAATATGTTTTATCATCAGTTATTCTCAAACCAGGTTTCATCATCTACGATGGTGTTTATTAATTGTCCAATGCCCTCAATTTCAGTGATTACTTCATCACCTGCCTTGACATCAGCTAGTCCTTTTGGAGTACCGGTTAAAATAATATCACCGGGATTCAAAGTCATAAATTCAGACAGATATTCAATAAGAAAGGGAATGTCGAAAATCATGTCACTGGTGCTCCCTTCCTGGGTTTTCTCACCATTGACATAAGTGCGTAATGTTAAATTCATCGGGTCCTGAATATCGTCACGGTCTACTAGCCAAGGGCCAATAGGTGTACAAAAATCCCGGTTTTTTACCCGTAGATTCGGACGGTAAAAATTTTCTAGATAATCACGAATAGCATAATCATTACCGATGGTATAACCGGCTACATGATTATAAGCCGAGTCCCTACTGATGTTTTTTCCTGACTTGCCGATTACCACTGCCAATTCACACTCGTAATGCATATAGGTGGCATCCCCAGGACGGCGTGTCTGAGCCCTATGTCCAGTAAAGGCATTACCGCCTTTTAGAAAAACCAGTGGTTTATCGGGTGCCTTAAAATCAAGCTCTGATGCGTGATCAGCATAATTAAGACCCAAAGCGAATACAGTGCCAGGTTCTACCGGTGGTAACCAGCTAGCTTGCTCTTCATTTACCAAACAGTTATTGCCAAGATCCAACTGTCCATTGTTTTCGGTTACCGCCTGAATGACCCCATTTTTAAAAATTCTACCGTGTTTCATTGGCCACCTCCAGATTGAGATAAAGTGAAAGAAACTTCACTCAATCCATTAATACTGATGCTGACCTGATCACCAACTTTGGCTTTAGGGGCCTTATAGGTCACCCCAATCAGTAGCATATCGCCAGGTCGAAGGGTCATGAATTCTGTCACATCAACAAGCAACTGAGCTGCTGATCGGACTTGTTGGTTCAATCTTTTAGTGGCAACTTCTGCACCATTAATCGAAATCGTCAACTCCAGATCTTCCACAGATAAATCGACTAACGGGATAACCTGATTCGATACCGGACAGGCTCCGTCAAAACATTTTTCACGGATTGCAGGGCGATAATAACTATCATGGGGCAACGATAGATCAGCAACCAAAACTCCTCCTGCAATATCTAACAGTGCACTAACAAGCGATACCCGACTCATAGTTTTAGCGGCAAGCAATCCTATGGTAGCCCCGATTTCCACTTCTTCCTCACCCGCTGGTAGAGTCACTATTGCCCCGTTATCGACCAGCGTATTTTGTGGTTTGATGTACAACACAGGAGCTTTTGGTGCTTGATTATAAGGTGGCTGTTCAAGTTGATCACCCAGTGCCTGTAATGAAGGCTTGTCGTTCAAGACTACTCCATAAATTGTAGAGTCACTGGTTCTGATTTGATTGGTTAAATTATGTTGAGTCATATATATTTTATTTTCTAATGAATGAATTATTTACTAATATGTTAGCAATATTATTACTAACATGTTAGTGTGTCAAGTGTTATAATTAATTCGTGTTATAATTAATTCGATGTATATTTGACCAGTGATTTTTATGAAATTACCCATACTAAAAAGAAACCTCCCTCTGCTATTGGCGCAAGTTCGTGAAAATGTCATCACACACTTTCGCCCCATACTTAACCATTTTGGTTTAACCGAACAACAATGGAGAGTACTACGGGTGTTGCACGAACGATCTTCAGCAGAACCCAGAGAATTATGCGAACTCTGTCAGATATTGAGTGCCAGTATGCCTCGCATTTTAAGAAAACTTGAAGAGATTGGATTAATTGAGCGTCAACCTATTGAAGGTGATAAACGCAGGATCAAAATATTATTGTCTGAACAAAGTAAAGAGATGATGTATGAAATCATCCCATTGATTGAAAAGCAGTATAAATTGCTTAAGCAAGCCTGGGGAAATGAACTGATTGAACAACTCTATAAGACGATTGATGACTGTTTAGCGATCAAATATATCCAAGTAGAACGAATAAAACTGCCCGGAAAATAAATTTGTAAAGAACTAGATTAACGAACATCCATTGAACGAGGAAGTTATGTATGAATAATTTAAGATGTTTTTTTATTAGTACAGTATTTATGTTGGTATGTACCAATCTAAATGCAGAGTGGCAACCATCTAAAATTACACAAGTTGCCATGTTAGGAACAGGTACGCCTGAAGTTAATCCAGAACGCTCTGGACCTTCTTTGGCGATTATCGTAAATGATACACCTTATATTGTGGATTTTGGTCCCGGTGTTGTTCGCCGTGCAGCCGCTTTAACGCCTAGGTATGGTGGAAAGGTCAAAGCCTTAACACCAAAAAATATCAAAACAGCATTTCTTACTCACCTGCATTCTGATCATACTGTGGGCTATCCTGATTTGATCTTTACCCCTTGGACTTTGGAACGTAACTCACCTTTAAGAGTTGTAGGACCAGAAGGCATAGAGTCAATGACAAAACATATTCTCAAAGCCTATGACCATGATATTAAATACCGACTCTATGGTGCTGAACCTGCTAATAATAAGGGCTGGCGTGTCGATGTAACGACTATAAATAAAGATGGACTTGTCTATCAAGATGAAAATGTAAAGGTTGAAGCTTTTAAGGTGAAACATGGTAGCTGGCCTAATGCCTACGGATATCGTTTTACTACACCAGATAAAGTCATTGTTATTTCAGGCGATGCTGCGAAAACAGAGAAGATAGCTGAATATGCGAAAGGTGCAGACATGTTGATCCATGAGGTGTTCAGTGATGAAGGTTGTGATTTTGAGGGTCAGTTTTGGTGTAATTATCACCGACAAAATCATACATCAACCTATGAATTAGCTGATATAGCTAATAAGGCAATGCCGAAATTACTGGTGTTATACCATGTATTATTTTTGGGACATACTGAAGAAGAACTACTCAAAGAAATCCGGAGTCGCTACAAAGGCGATGTAATCATGAGTCAAGATTTAGACGTTTATTAGGTATTGTCAACTTGTTGAAATTGATTGAAACAAGATATCAATATTTCCTTTAAATCATATTCTGGACAGGGCCTGCCCCATGAACGCAGTGAGTGCTTTGGGTACAGCTAACCCTTTCCCATTCAACAAAAGATCTGTCCCGTAATATTCTGTAATTCTTTGCTTTCATCATCCTAGAATCCTCAGTTGGACGCGTTTGAGTGTGTGTTTTTTAGGCTTAGTGGCGCCGACTAAAAAGCCGTTCATAGTCATTCTATGTAAGGCTTTTGCAGTCAAGTCAATAAGTCTAAAAAACGTGCAATCAAATGTGTAGGCAAACTCACTCAATGGGTGAATACTAATCCTTCTGTAAGTTGCTGTTTTGAAATAAATAACCATAAGTCAGAGCCGGTCAACTGAGGATTCTAGGATCAAACATCAAAAGTCTGATAAAGGCTGCCCTTGGCTGAATGGTAGGATTGAAAGATTCTTTGGCACTTTCAAATCTAAACTAAAGTTGTTGCCTGAAAATGTAAGTTTTGATATTCAGAGATTACTGATTGAATATCGATGCTGGTACAACCATCTTCGTCCTCATGATTATCTGGATGGTTCAACACCTGCTGAAGTTTTTACTAGGACAGAAAAACCTGCAGCAAATTATCAATCAATAGTCACGGGGACAGTTTACTTAATTAACCTGAGGAAATGATAGGATGTGAAATGATAGGACACCCGTCTCTTTGA
>JAAGZM010000024.1 GCA_024206355.1 Gammaproteobacteria bacterium
CTCTCTTCTACAGCAACTCATTCTAATGATGATAGTGATCCGCTACTATTAGTGTTAGCAGCTGATCATGAAATTACTGATCTATCAGCATTTCATCAAGCTATTACGCATGCCTCGCAAGCTGCTCTATCAGGTGCTTTAGTGACCTTTGGCATTGTTCCATTAAGTGCTCATAGTGGTTATGGTTATATTAAAGCCAATAAAGAAAATGATGCCGATGTGTCTTTTCCTGTTGATAAGTTCGTTGAGAAACCTGATTTGGCAACTGCTGAGAAATATGTTGCTAGTGGTGACTATTACTGGAACAGCGGCATGTTTATGTTTAAGGCTTCAGTATTACTCAGAGAACTTGAAAAATATTCTCCTGAAATTATTTATGCCTGTAAGGCTGCCGTTGAAAATGCTAATTTAGATCTAGATTTTTTACGTCTTGATAAAGAAGCTTTTGCTAAAAATCCATCCGATTCAATTGACTATGCATTAATGGAAAAAACTGACAAGGCGATGGTTGTTCCATTAGATGCGGGCTGGAGTGATGTTGGAGCCTGGTCCTCATTATGGGAAATTTCAACAAAAGATGAATTCAATAATGTCACCAAAGGGGATGTTATTACTGAGTCGGTTAAAAATTCTTATATTCATAGTGAGAACAAATTGGTCTCTGTTATTGGCCTGGATGATGTGGTCATCGTTGAAACTGACGATGCGGTAATGATAGCACATAAAGACCGTGCTCAAGATGTAAAAGTCATTGCAGATAAACTGAAAGCTCAAAATCGTGATGAAATTAATAACCATAGGAAAGTTTATCGACCTTGGGGTTATTATGATTCGATTGATGCAGGGTCTCGTTTTCAAGTTAAACGTATTGTGGTTAAGCCAGGAGAGAAGTTATCTGTGCAGATGCACCATCATCGCGCTGAGCATTGGATAGTTGTTAGTGGTACTGCTAGTGTGACAAATGGAGAAAAGACATTTTTAGTTTCTGAAAATCAGTCGACCTATATTCCTATCGGTGAAATTCATGCCTTGGAAAATCCTGGTGCTATACCTTTAGAGATGATTGAAGTGCAATCTGGTAGTTATCTTGGAGAAGATGATATTGTGCGTTTTGGCGATCGTTATGGTCGGATTAATAGTTAATCATGAGTAGTAATAAAATTCTCGTAACAGGTGGTTGCGGATATATCGGTAGTCACACAACATTGTTATTGTTTGAAGCTGGCTTTGATGTTGTAGTTGTTGATAACCTTGCTAATTCATCGAAAGAGTCGTTACGGCGTGTAGAACAGTTATCTGGTAAGACAGTAGAGCTTTATCAATTAGACGTTAGAGACAATGATGCGCTAACGGCTGTTTTCGCAAAACATGAATTTAAAGCTGTTATTCACTTTGCGGGCTTAAAAGCGGTGGGTGAGTCAACAGAAATTCCGCTTGATTACTACGATCAAAATATTAGCGGCACCATTAATCTACTAAAGGTTATGCAGCAGTTTAATTGTTATCAGATAGTGTTTAGTTCTTCGGCCACTGTCTACGGCGATCCGGCTTCTGTGCCAATTACAGAAGACTTTCCAACGTCAGCCACGAATCCTTACGGCCGCACAAAACTCTTTGTAGAAGAAATCCTGAGGGACTTATCTCGTGCTGATGATCAATGGCACGTTATAATGCTACGTTATTTTAACCCGATAGGTGCTCATCAAAGTGGTCTGATTGGCGAACAACCTCAGGGTATACCTAATAACTTAATGCCATTTATTAGTCAGGTTGCTGCAGGTAAGCGGGATAAATTATCAATCTTTGGTGGCGACTATTCAACGCCAGATGGTACCGGTATTAGAGATTATATTCATGTCATGGACTTGTCAGACGCGCACGTAAAAGCGATTCATAAAATCGATGGCTTAGTAGGTACCACAACCTTAAATATTGGCACAGGAAATGGTTATTCTGTCTTAGAGATGGTTCATACATTTGAAGAAGTGACTGGTGTCTTCGTTGCCCATGAAATCGTAGAGCGAAGAGCAGGGGACATTGCCGAATGTTGGGCAGAGCCTAAGCTTGCAAGTTCAGTACTAGGCTGGAAGGCGAAATTAAATCTAAATGATATGATGACTGATACCTGGCGCTGGCAGAAAGATAACCCAGATGGTTTTTAACATTCAGTGCAGGGTATGTGCCTGACACTGTCCAGGAACTGAATGCTGCTTTAGTAAGGAGGTTGCTCTAAGGTACTTTTCCTGACATGATGTGTTTATTAATTTCTATGGTAATTTATTGATGGAATCGAGTGATAAAGACAACCAAGATGAAGCAGTAAAATTAAAAGGTAAGACGGGTATTGCTCGTATTTTTAATGCTTTTGGTTATTCGTTGAGTGGTTTGAAATTAGTCTTTAAGCATGAGGCGGCTTTTCGACAGCTTTTTCTTCTTAATGTTGTACTTATTTCGGTGGCATTAGCTCTTGATGTTACGGCTGTTGAACGTGTGTTGTTGATCATTTCGGTATTTCTGACTTTGATTATTGAGCTTTTCAATTCTGCTATTGAAGCGGTTGTTGATAGAGTTTCTCTTTCTATTCATCCTCTATCAAAGCAGGCTAAAGATATGGGTAGTGCTGCACAACTGTTAGGATTAATTTTGGTGATGATTACATGGTTAATTATACTTTTAAGTTAGTTTTAATAGCACTTGCTAATTATCTCAGATCAGCAAAACTAGGGCCAATATGGTCCTGGGTGTGGTTTTCAACCGTACTGACTAGTGACGCTTAGATGAACTTAATGATGATGGAAAAACGTCCTGAATTTGCAGCTCAAGCTGAGATATTAGCGGCAGAGCATTACTGACGTACTATTAAGAACTCTCAAGTTAGGCGGTCGATGAAAGAAATTATAAAGCGACGTGAAGCTGAGGATATTATTGCTGGGTGGTAGGTTTTTAAGTCAACATCGGCTAATATCTCTATCTAATGTTATTTTAACCTTTTATCCATTGATGGCTGTTGCATGAAAATAGTGAAACCATTGGCTATCCAGTTAATTTTAGTACTGGCTGGTTTCTGCATTTTAAATACTTCTCCAATACTTGCTAAAGAAGTCGAAGGCTTGTTTGAAATTTCTGTGGCTGTTGATGATCGTAGTAATTCAAAAAGAAAACAAGCAACTCGAGAAGCACTCACTGAAATTATGATCCGTATAAGCGGACAGTCTGCTGCTGCATCAAATAGTGTGGTGACTTCAAGACTGAAAAAATCCTCGGCATATATTCAGAGATATCTTTATCGTGAAAAATTAGTCATCGATAATGAGGGTAATGCTGGAGAGCAATTAATGCTCGATCTATTCTTCGATGAAATTTCACTACGCAACCTATTACGAGATTCAGGTTTGCCAAGATGGGGCTCAAACCGGCCGCAAGTTCTAGTTTGGCTAGCAATTGGAGATCAACAACAGCGATTTTTAATGGGCACCGATGGAGAAGCACTTTTGCCTTTAATGATTAGTAGACAGTCTACGGAGGGGATCTCTACTAGACAGTCTACCCAGGGGCAGGAGACTACAGCTGAGCCAGAAGAGTCGCACATCGATTTACGACAAATTCTTAGCGACAAAGCTGCTGAACGCGGTTTGCCTATCCTCATTCCTTTAATGGATCTTGAAGATGAAATTTCCATAGATGTTGCTGATGTTTGGGGACGCTTCGTGCAACCTATACGACAAGCTTCGCTACGCTATGATAGTGATGCCATTTTAGCTTCTCAGTTGATGCAATTAGGAGATATATGGCAAACGCGATGGTTGTTACTCCATAAAGGGAGGACGCTTTCTTGGGAACTCGAGTCTGAGTCAATTGAAGGTGCGCTAACTGCTGGTATTGACACAACTGCGGATCAACTTGCTGAACAATATGCGGTTTTAGAAGATTCATTACAACGCAACGAACTGTTAATTTCGGTAAGCAATATCCAGCAAGTTGAAGACTATGCACACTTAATAGATTATCTGGAAAATTTAACCTCTATTAGCAATGTTAATGTTGCTAAGGTTAACGGCTCAACAATCCAATTGCGTGTTAATCTCATTGGTGAGCAAAAGGCGATGTTGCAATTGATATCGCTCAATAATAAATTACTCAGAGAGTCGATGCCATTGTTCGATGCCGATGGAGTGATTACTCAGTTGCCATCATTGTTTTTCCGATGGAATACGGAAGTAGTAGATCAATGAAGCTAAGCTCTATCCCAAATATGCTGACGATTATGCGCCTGCTTTTGGTGATTCCACTAATCTTGCTGCTATTGGCTGAAGAATATGGAGTGGCTTTAATTGTCTTTGTTATCGCAGGTTTAAGTGATGGGCTTGATGGTCTATTGGCAAAACGTTTTGGATGGGTAAGTCGCTTTGGCTCTATTGCCGATCCGTTAGCTGACAAACTATTGATGGTAAGCAGTTACTTCGTCCTTTGCTGGCAAAGTGAGCTACCTTGGTGGTTATTTGTGATTATTCTATTACGTGATTTGGTCATTGTTGGTGGCGCTTATATCTATCACGACTTATTTTGTTTGGACAAAGTTACTCCAATTTATTTAAGTAAATTTAATACATTCGCCCAAATTTTACTGGTTGTAGCGGTGATTTTTGGTCTTGCTATAGACTCAGTTTCTGATGGTTTTAAACAAATGTTAATCTACATAGTACTCGCCACAACTATCGGAAGTGGCGTACAATATAGCAGTATTTGGGGACGCAAAGCCGTTCAAAATATCAAACAAGATAACTATAGGGAACATTCAGATGGCGACTGATCCAAAGCAATCTTTCTTAACTGAATCACGGAAATGGATGGCACTTGCGATGTTATTACTCGCAGGTTGGTTACTTTATTTGCTGGCACCAGTGTTAACACCATTTATCATGGGAGCTGTTTTAGCCTACCTTGGCGATCCGCTTGTTGACAGGTTGGAAGCTCGTAAAGTACCTCGCACACTCGGTGTGGTGATTGTCTTTGTGATCTTTAGTGCTTTTGTTATTTTATCGTTACTGTTGTTGATCCCGTTAATACAAAAACAGATAGTGATCGTCTATAAATCAATTCCAGGTTTTTTAGACTGGATTAATGTTTCTGCTATTCCATGGTTAAAGGAGCAAACTGGTTTATCACTAGAAATATTAGAGCCAGGTGCTTTTTTTGCTGCAATTGAAGAACATCTTAAGACTGCTGGTACACTAGTCGCTAATATTTTGGCAGGCGTTGGCTCATCAGGCATGGCTTTGGCTTTGTGGGTATCTAATTTGGTGTTGATCCCTGTGGTAGCCTTCTATTTAATGCGCGACTGGGATGGTTTGGTGCAAAACATCCAAGAAATGTTCCCTAGGAATAAAGTAGATATTATCAGTAAGCTAGCAAGAGATATGGATGAAGTGCTAGGCGCATTTTTACGTGGACAGTTGCTGGTGATGCTAGCTCTAGGTGCAATTTATTCAACTGGACTATGGATAGTCGGCCTGGAAGTCGCATTGATAATAGGAATGATTGCGGGTCTTGCGAGTATTGTACCATACCTGGGATTTATCGTTGGTATAGCGGCAGCAGTTGTAGCTGGAGTTTTACAATTCGGTGATTTCTCGTTGATTATTTATATATTTGTCGTCTTTGGTGTCGGTCAGATATTAGAATCTGTAGTGCTCACACCGTTATTGGTAGGAGATAAAATTGGTTTACACCCCGTAGCAGTAATTTTCGCAATTATGGCTGGCGGCCAATTGTTCGGTTTCACCGGCATCCTAGTAGCATTACCTGTTGCTGCTGTAACTATGGTGCTACTGCGATATATGCATCAACAGTATAAATCTAGCGCTGTTTATTCAGCAGACAGTCTACCTAGCTGTGAACATGAAGATACACAAGTAGACAGTCTACTTAATGAAGCCGAAGAATCAGTAGACAGCCTGGTAAATGAGACTGTTCTAGAAGAGGTTGTCGAAGAATCAGTAGACAGTCTACCGAAAGAGCTGAAAGCGAAAGAATAGTAAATAACTCATAAATAGATAATATTAGTGCAAATACAATTACCATTAACGTTCTTCTTTAAAGAAACTTTGAGTTTCGATAACTTTATTGTGTCGAACAATAAAGAGTTGATACGTGCATTAAAAATGATGGTATCAAAGCCTGGCCCTCAATCTGTATTTGTCTGGGGTTTAGATGGAAGTGGACGCTCACATCTGAGTCAAGCTCTCTATCAACTGGCAGAAGAGTCTGGTATCAAGGCCGCTTATCTTGCACTATCTGAGAAAGGCATTGAGCCTGATGTACTTAGCCAATTAGAGCAGTTTACTATTGTTATTCTCGATGATCTCGATGAAGTTGTCGGTAATACAGAATGGGATGAGGCGTTATTTCACTTTTATAACAGATACAAGGACTCAGCAGGCTGTCTACTAATGACATCAACTAAGGCGCCGTCATCATTTGAGGCTGTGCTCCCTGATTTACAATCACGACTTGCTTGGGAGCTGGTCTATCAACTAGAAGAATTGGCTGATGCTGATAAGGTTCAGGCATTGATTTTTAGAGCCAAAGAGCGTGGATTGAGCTTGTCAGTGGATGCTGGTCAGTACTTACTTAACCGGTTGCCAAGAGACACTCATCAACTTTTTGCTATTCTAGAACATTTGGACCATCAGAGCTTGGCTCATAAGAGAAGTTTGACAGTTCCTTTCATTAAGAAAATTTTAAATCTCTAGGTTTAAGTAGACTGTCTAGTTTCAACTCCTAGGTTTAAGTAGACTGTCTAGTTTCAACTCACCATTAAATCTACATTTAACGGGAGAAATCTCGGGGAGCTTGCTCCCGAGTAAAGGTAATATGAAAGTTAGCAAACTCTTGTTGGGCGTATGCAAACTCACTCAATGGATGAGTACTAATCCTTCTGTAAGCTGCTGTTTTGAAGTACATAACCATAATTCAGAGCAGATCGACTGAGGATTCAGGTTTAACAATCATGCGGCAAATATAAGTGATTTGCTCGATATTACTCTTTGTAACTATCCCTATTAAAGGAGAACAAAAGTATCACTTTGTAAACGAATCTGGCTCTACTGTGTCACTTGCTATCAAAGACAGTGGTGCGTAGGTTCTTATTTATCAGCATTAGGATGTGGAGTTGGTAAGCTGCCACCACTAGTCGGCTGGGGAAATGGTAAAGCAATTATCTTTAGTGTAACTTTCCAAGAGTATGATTAGATAACGAGTTGGGTTGGGTAGAGCGACGATCTATCCGAGATAGAAACTATTTGGAAGATTGTACGTGGTAATGAGAGTTGGGGTATGAAGTTTACGGGGATTAGTAATTTTAAAAAGCTAAAGCCTGAATAATTCAGTATTTAATGAGTTACAACAAAGACTCTTTACGAAAGATATGGCAAAATGATATTAATTTATCACTCGTCGAAAACTCGACTTATTTTTGGTGCAAACTAAATGGCTAGATTGCAGTATATAGAAGATGCTCTTGTTCAAAGTAATGATAGAGTTAATCATGATACCTTTGAAATCGTGGTCAATTCTCCGCAAATTTCAAAGGTTGCTAAACCGGGTCAATTTGTAATGGTGTCATGCGCGAAAACTGGCAATTCTCCATTATTAAGACGACCTATATCTATCTACGATATTAATGGTGAAAATTTTTCTTTACTGTATAAAGTTGTTGGCTCGGGTACAGAAATAATGTCAGAAATGTCCATCGGCGATACGGTTTCTATGCTTGGTCCTTTAGGTACAGGTTTCAATATCGCTAAGACTAAACATCACTGTCTCATCGGTGGGGGAATCGGTATTGCACCTTTATTGTATCTCGCCCGAATCATTAGACAGTCTACTCCAGATAGCAAAATTACAATTCTAGAAGGTGCAAGAAATAGTAGTGAATTGTTAATTCAAGACAAGTTTCAGCCTTTTGGTGAAATGCTAGTTTCTACCGATGATGGAAGTGAAGGTCATCATGGTTTTGTCAGTGAACTTCTCGATAGGCTGTCTACTGAAAATATGACTGTATACACCTGTGGTCCAAACCCAATGATGGAAGTTATTGCAGCTATTTGCCGCAAGCATAATTGGGATTGCCAAGTATCGATGGAAACTCATATGGCATGCGGAATGGGAGCTTGTTTGGGCTGTTCTTTCTTACGTGCTGGTGAGCACGAAGGTGTAGAAAAATATGTTCATGTTTGCAAGGATGGACCAGTATTTAATGCGGAGGAAATATGGGCTTAGATCTCTCAGTTGATGTAGGTAACCTGATAATCAAAAATCCAATTATGACTGCATCTGGCACTTTTGGTTATGGTGAAGAATTTGCTCCTTTTGTTGATTTAGTAACTTTGGGAGGGATTGTGGTGAAGGGGATATCTCTAGAGCCGCGCCCTGGAAATCCTCCTCCTCGGATAGTTGAAACTGAAGCTGGAATGCTTAATGCGATTGGGCTTCAAAATGTTGGAGTGGATAAGTTTATCTCCGCTAAAATCCCAATGCTAAAAGCACTTAAAACTACCATAGTTGTTAATATTTTGGGTGATTCCATTGAAGATTACGCAGAAATTGCACGCCGATTAGATCCCTATGATGATATTCAAGCCGTAGAGGTAAATATATCCTGTCCGAACGTCAAAAAGGGGGGCGCAGCTTTTGGAACGGTGCCTGAAATAGCCGCTAAAGTTACCAGAACAGTGAAGGACAATACATCGAAACCTGTGATGATTAAACTGTCTCCTAATGTTACCGATATCACTGCGATGGCTCACGCTGTTGAAGATGCAGGAGCAGATTCTATCAGCTTGATTAATACGCTCATAGGCATGGCTATCGATGTAAAAACTAGAAAGCCAATTCTAGCCAATGTCATCGGCGGATTATCAGGTCCAGCGATTAAACCTGTGGCGTTACGAATGGTATATCAAGTAGCTAATGCAGTGAAAATTCCAGTGATTGGGATAGGGGGTATAACAACATTAGATGATGTACTCCAATTTTTAATTGCAGGCGCAACAGCAGTGCAAATAGGTACTGCAAATTTCATCAATCCAGCAGTCAGTGGTGATCTAGTAAAAGAGTTAGAAGTTTATCTAGATGAGAACAGCTGTACTTTGCAAGAACTTATCGGCTCGATCCATTACTCTTGACCAGTAGACAGTCTACC
>JAAGZM010000167.1 GCA_024206355.1 Gammaproteobacteria bacterium
ATTGTACCCATAGGAATTTGAGAAAATTCTGGGATCCCCTGAAAACACAAATTGACTCCCATATCTGAAGCCTTTAATGTTCCATTTATATCCATACCCTGTTCAATGCTGGCAATTTCTTCCATGGACATGGCTGACCACATACGTTCATTGCGCCTTAAAGTGCCTTCAGGTTGTTTATCACCTGCCCAACATTCTCGTTGCAATGACCGATGTCTATCACCTACAAAACCATCAAGCTCAGCCGTTAGGGAGTCACAAGGCTCCTTTACCAGATCAGAACCAGGGCTTCCAAGGTTAACTGATACCAGTTTGCCAGTAATTTTTTTCATGTTCTCTATTTGCTCATATTAATAGGGCAATGGAGGTGTTTGTCGACCTCGAGCAGGCATCCAGAAAGGTTTCTTTTGGATCTGACACTTTGCAATCTTTTGATGGTAACGAAGTTCCTTGGTGTAATATATTTCTGCCCAAATTTCACCCTTGAGATATTTTGTCTTGATCATCGCTAGAGCAATATTAGCCTTAACCAATGGAGACCACATGGCAGAAGTAATATAACCAATTTCCTGCTTGCGACTTTTGCTACTGTATAAAATCGCTTCAGGAGCTGGTTTATTACCTTCAATATTTAATTTAACAAGGCTGTAAACAGGCCCTTCTTCTTTACACTTCAGCAACGCCGATCGACCATTAAAATGCGGTTTTTTGAAATCAACTAACCAGCCAAGATTTAACTCTAATGGCGATTGATCATAATGGTAGTTAATCGTCTTTAACGATTCATTAAATTCCAACAAAGGTAAGATAAAGCCTGCTTCCAGACGCGCCATAGAAAGTGCAGCTTCACCATAAGGCTGAATACCGTAATCTTCGCCAGCAGCATAAAGGGCATCCCATAAATCGAGAGCTAACTCAGGCTTTATCCAGAGCTCGTATCCTAAATCGCCGGTAAATCCAGTACGTGAAATCATCAAAGGCTTGTCTTCACTACCATTGAGAGAAAAATGCTCAATATTAAATGGCTTCAAGTTTTCGATGCCCTCTAAACCCATTTTTTTCAATACTTCACAAGTTGTTGGTCCTTGAAAAGCTAGACCAGCAAGATCATCTGAAACATCTGTAATGGTAAGATCATCGAAGCCATAAGAGCTTTTCTTTAACCATGCAAGATTGGGACTTCCACTGGTCAACAAATACGAATCTTCGCTGAGTCTAAATAGCGTACCATCATCAATCATTCGGCCATCATCGGTACACCAACATAGATAAGTTACCCTACCCACTTTTAAAGTGGTGATATCGCGAGTTACCATACGGTTGAGCATGGTAAAGGCATCTTTGCCACTGAATATATATTTCTGCATCGGACAAATATCGTAGGTGGCACAACTATTACGAATACAAAAATATTCATAACTGCCATCATAAAAACTATCAGCGATTTTATAACCGTTCCAACCAAACCAAGATTCTCGAATATTAAGAACTTCTTGTCTTGGATGAAAATGAGTTTTCTTTAATCGTTCACCTGCATAGGGGTCTTCAATTTTATTTACACTATTCATTTTTCAGTTACTCGTCATAAAAATCATCAATTGGCACAGTGTTTGGACGTTTTAAATCCATCAATATTTCACGTGCAGCATTGGCACCGCAGGCAGCAGAAACACCACCACCTGGATGAGTAGAAGATCCACACATATACATATTTTTAATGGGCATGCGATATTGAGCATAACCAGGAAATGGGCGGTTGAATAATAATTGGTCAATGGTTAATTCACCTTGGAAAATGTTACCTTCGGTCAAACCAACCTCAGCTTCAATTTCAACAGGTGTACGCACTTCTGCATGAACAATCAGATCCTTAAATCCAGGACTGTATCGCTCTATCTTATTAATGACAGATAAACCATATTGCTCGCGTTTTTCTGGTGTCCAACCTCCATCAGCAAGCTTATCTGGGCAGTACTGCACAAAGCATGACATCCAATGTTTGCCAGGTGGAGCAACCGTTGGGTCCCATGCTGATGGTATAACTGTTTCAACAAATGGATCTTCAGACCATTTAGAATGCTTCCAATCATCATAGGCTCTTTCCATACATTCCATGGTTCCACCAAAAGCTTGTCCACCACGGTTGATATATCGATTTTCAGGCAAATTACTAAATTTAGGTAATCCAGATAAGGCGATATTCACCTTTCCTGAAGAACCTCTAATTTTGAAGTTCTTAGCTTTTTCGTAGATACCTGGTGGTAAATCGTTTTTATCCATGCATTGGGTGAATGTACGTTTTGCGTCAAGGTTTGAAACTACAATATCAGAGAATAATTCATCTCCATTTTCTAGGATCACACCCACTGCTTTACCATTAACGACCTTTATTTGATCAACACCAGCATTGGTTTTTATTTCCCCACCAAATTCTTGATAGGCATTGGCTATAGCTTTAGAGATAGCTCCCATACCACCACGGGCGAGTCCCCATGCACCAATGTTTCCATCAACATCACCCATTACATGGTGCAACATCACGTAGGCTGTACCCGGCGAATAAACACCAAGTGCAGTGCCGATGATACCAGGGCTTGCCATAGTCGCTTTAACCAGATCATTCTCGAAATATTCATCAAGATAATCAGCAGCACTCATTGTAAAGAACCGCATATATTCATAAAGCTCTCTTTCACCGAGTGACCAAAACTGTTTAGCAAGCCAGAGCAATTCTTTGATGTCTCTGGGCTTAAATGATGTCGGATCAGGTGGTGTTCTTAGCAATGTTTTTCGAATAAGCCTTGCATATCGACCTAAGTCGGCATGAAAACGATGCATAGCATCAGCATCATGTGGCGATAGACGTCTTATTTCATTATCTAAGGCTTGTTCATCAGAATAAAAAGACAATGTCTCTTTATCGACACCAAAGCTCACCGTGCCTAAATAAGGGACTAACAACAGCCCATGTCTTGTAAGATCTAAATCACGATGGATTGATTGGCGTAACATGCTACTAACATAAGAGCAGCTAGAATATTGCCAGCCTTCTTGTATCTCGCGAGTTACTGCCGCTCCCCCAATGTATTCATTCTTTTCAACAACCAATACATCGAGCCCAGCTTTTGCAAGGTAAGCTCCATTGGTTAAACCATTGTGTCCAGCACCGATTATAATTGCATCATACTTTTTCATTTTAATATCTCTCGCGCTGCATTATGGCCAGGACCACCCATCAATCCCCCACCGGGATGACTACCAGCCCCACAAAGGTAAAGACTACCTATTGGAGTGCTATATTGAGCCGCTTCATAAGTAGGTCGCATCATAAACATTTGATCAACTGATAATTCTGCATGATGCCAATGGCCACCGGTCACGTTATAGCTCTGTTCTAAGTCATAGGGACTAAGGACTTCACTATGAATAATTAACTCTCTAATGTTTGGTGCATAAGCGGCTATTGCGTCAATAGCTCTTTCGCAAAGTGCTTCACGAGCCGCATCTGTCCAGCCACCTTTTAGATTATAAGGAACGTACATCAAATGAGCAGAAAGGACATGCTGTCCTTCTGGTGCCAATGACTTGTCATGTAGACTTGGAATGATGATTTCCATAACTGGATGTTGAGAACAATTCCCATATTTTGCATCATCGTAAGCAAATTCAATAGCATCCATTGTTGGTGCAATAATCATTCTGCCTTCAGGTGTATTAACACCAGTAAAATTAGGTAAACCATTCAAAGCAATATGTAGCTTAGCAACAAAGCCTTCGCACCTGAGTCTTTTAATTCTGTCAGTAAATCCAATTTCAAGGTTTTTAGTACCGACTAAGTCAAAGAAGGTACGCTGAGGATCTGTCGCCGAAACAACAAGCGTTGAAGTAATTGTTTCGCCATCAGCTAATTCTACTCCTTCAGCTTTTAAACCATTTTCATCAGATTCAATAATGATTTGTTTAACTTTAGCCGATGTTCTGATTTCTACACCTGCTTGTGTAGCTGCAGCAAAAAGTGCTTGTACTAGACTTTCAATGCCGCCGACCGGGATTGAGTGAGCACCTGCATTTACACCACTCATTCGATAAAGCATAGCCATCACAGTGGCATTAGGAGAACGAGGGGCCATTTTAGAACCTATCAATCCATCCCAACTCAACACAGCCTTAAGCAGTTCGTTTTCGAAGTTTTCATCCATCAGATCACGTGCTGGAAGCATCGCCACTCTCATGAATTCGCTCATGTCTTTTTTACCTAGCATGCGCATTTTTAATCCAAGTTGAGCAAAAGTCATTAACTCGCCCAAACTATTATTGCCGGCCCTGCCCATTGTTTTTAACCAGAAAGGTTTTAAAAGATCGGCAAACTTCTGCAATAATTGGCGATAGTCTTTATAACTTTCAGCATCATCAAGATTAACACCACTTAACTGGGTGTTTTCACCTACCCCATCAATAACAACATGCTCACCTTGAAGATTTAATCCGATTGTTGGTATCGGAGCTGCATTGATGTCAAATCCATGAGATGCCAAGTTAAGTTCTTTGGCAATTTTTGCAGAAAAGATATTGATG
>JAAGZM010000168.1 GCA_024206355.1 Gammaproteobacteria bacterium
AATGGAGATTTTGAATGGGTTTACAAGCCCACTTGGAGAGTGGCCCCTTGGGATCTTGACTGGAACATAGACCCAAAATTGGAGAAAAAAGTTGAAGCGCTAGCTAAAGGTATTAAGCTAGTTGAATAAGCATTAGCGCCGTGGCTACACAATCGTAGTCATAATTTAACAGGAGTTCGTTATGAACGACTTTGACAAAGCAGTAGTAAAAGCAGCAACAATGCTTAACCTCATTGATAGCGAGGTTAGCTTTGATGTACTATCACAAAAACACCATGAGCTATACGAAGGGTGTACTTGTTTTACTTTTATAGATTACGTAGTCTATAGACTAAGTTTGGTTAATTCAGACCATTTTCTTAGCTGGAACCATTTCGCTGATATGGCTTGGGAGGAAGGGGCCTCAAACATCCAACCTAAAAATTGGAGAATGCTTCAAGCTTCAATCCATGAAGCATTGGATCAGATTCAAGAGGATAGGATTATAGACAATAATCCGGAGTTACCTCGTGGTAACTTTTGGGCCTCGTAAGTTCAAATTAAGCGCCGCAGTCGTGGTTGGGTATGGGAACGAAGGTTAATTATTGAGGAATGATATTATGCTTAAAAAAGAAATGGAAAAACGTATTGCAGAACTTGAGGCGATGCTACGGGCAAAAGATGATGAAATACAATTGTTGGAATATAATTCTCGTAAAACAAGCAACGTCACCATTGCCGTTGAAGTTTTTATTGAAACAAATTTCCCAATGATAAAGAAGAATGATAAGGATGAATGGAACAACATTATAGAAACTGTAGAAAATCCCACTGATCGGAATTATCTAATGATGAAGTATTTACTGAAGTTACTAAACGACTAATTGAAAATAATGGTAATCCATTACAAATAAAACAAACAAGGGGTATAAAGATGAGCAATGATATTCACTACGGAAGAAAGCGAAGTGGTATAAGGCGAGAGATAAAGAAAAAAATGTCTGAATGGCTCAAGTCAATCAAGGATGATGATGTTCGTGAAATTGCCGCAGAGGATGCAATTATAACGGGAGGTGCCATTGCATCAATGCTTCTTGGTGAGCAGGTTAATGATTTTGATATTTACT
>JAAGZM010000169.1 GCA_024206355.1 Gammaproteobacteria bacterium
AATTATTTTATGATTTTCGCACTAATGCTGATCCTTACTCTTATTTTCAATGCCTATACCGAATGGGCTAAACATCTTAATAATCCTAGAATCCTCTAGTTGACCGGCTCAAAATTATGATTATGTACTTCAACCTAGAATCCTCAGTTGGACGCGTTTGAGTCTAGATACAACAAAAATAAACCAAGGGAAAAACAAAACAGCCGGTACTGTCACCAGTGCCGGCTGTTTACAATTACGAAGAAAACTTTACTCCTCGTCAGAGCTGCTCATCTTTTGCTTCAACAAATCACCTAATGTAGATGGACCTGCTTTAGGCTCTGAAGACTGGCTGTAATCTGCCATTGCTTCGGCTTCTTCAGCTACAAAGCGAGCTTTGATAGATAGGCTGATGATGCGATTCTTACGGTCAATTCCCATCAACTTAGCTTCAACTTCTTCGCCTTCTTTCAGTACTTGACGTGCATCCTCTACACGATCAACGCTGATTTCAGCAACTCTCAGGTAACCTTCAACGTTTTCAGCAAGAGTAATTACAGCACCCTTGATGTCAATTTCTTTGACTGTTCCTTTGATGATTGTATTCTTTGGATTAGCTTCCATGTAATCAGACATTGGATCAGCATCAACCTGTTTGATACCCAATGAAATTCTTTCACGATCAGCGTCAACAGAAAGAACAACTGCTTCAACTTCATCACCCTTCTTATGATCACGAACAGCGTCTTCGCCAGTTGCGCTCCAAGAAATATCTGAAAGATGAACCAGGCCGTCTATTCCACCGTCTAGGCCAATGAATATACCAAAATCAGTGATAGATTTGATGTTACCTGTAACCTTATCGCCTTTGTTGCATGTAGCAGCAAATTCATTCCAAGGATTAGGTACACATTGCTTAACACCTAGAGATATACGACGACGTTCTTCGTCAATATCAAGAACCATAACTTCAACTTCGTCACCAAGGTTAACAACTTTGCTTGGGTGAATGTTTTTGTTAGTCCAATCCATTTCAGATACGTGTACAAGACCTTCAACACCTTCTTGAATTTCTACGAAACAACCGTAGTCAGTCAAGTTAGTTACACGACCTGATAGGCGGCTACCTTCAGGATGACGGTTAGCAATTGCTACCCAAGGATCTTCGCCTAGTTGTTTAAGACCTAGTGAAACACGTGTGCGCTCACGATCAAACTTTAGTACTTTAACAGTAATTTCATCACCTACCTGAACAACGTCAGAAGGATGCTTAACACGTTTCCACGCCATATCAGTGATATGCAGTAGACCATCTACGCCGCCAAGGTCAACGAACGCACCGTAATCAGTAAGGTTCTTAACGATACCTTTGGTTTCCATGCCTTCTTGCATATTTTCAAGCAGCTCATCACGCTCTACACTATTTTCATTTTCGATAACACTACGACGAGATACAACAACGTTGTTACGTTTCTGGTCAAGTTTGATAACTTTGAATTCAAGATCAACACCTTCAAGATGAGTTGTATCACGAACTGGACGTACGTCAACAAGAGAGCCCGGTAAAAATGCACGGATAGTCATCACATCAACTGTGAAACCACCTTTTACTTTACCGGTAATAATACCGGTAACTGTTTCTGCATCGTCGTAAGCTTCTTCAAGTCTAATCCACGCTTCAGCACGTTTCGCTTTTTCACGTGAAAGACGAGTTTCACCGAAGCCATCTTCAACAGCATCTAGTGCAACTTTAACTACGTCACCTACATTAATAGTAACTTCGCCACTATCGTTACGAAATTGCTCTAATGGAATGACACCTTCAGATTTTAAACCTGCGTTAACAGTAACATTTTCATTATCGATAGCTACAATAGTACCGTCGATAATTGATCCGGGTGACATTTGAATTTGGTTGAGGGATTCCTCAAAGAGTTCCGCGAATGATTCGCTCATTACATTTTCCTATTTACATATTGTCGCCACAATTAAGTCCATAAAACTGCGGATTGCTATAATTAGTTCCAGATTCATCCTTGCTGGAACAGCTAAGTATTTCTAAATTCTTTATTTATGCTCTTAGCGCTTCAGGAAAACGTTCCTGAACTAAAATCATAACCTTTTCAACGACTTCCCTAATGCCTGTGGCAGTAGTATCAATTTCAACAGCATCTTCTGCTGCAACTAAAGGAGCAATTGTACGACTACGGTCGCGCTCATCTCTTTCTTTGATAGCCTTTGAAAGGGTCGCGATACTAACACTGTTTCTCTGCTCTTTCAACTGCTTATAGCGTCTTTTAGCTCTTTCTTCAGCACTTGCAGTTAAGAATATTTTTAACCCGGCATTAGGGAATACTATAGTTCCCATATCTCGGCCATCAGCCACGAGTCCTGGGGGTTGTAAAAATGCTTGTTGGCGTTGTAATAAAGCCTGTCTAACATCAGGAAGATATGCTACTTTTGAAGCTGCATTACCAGTTTCTTCTGTACGTAACTGCTCGGTAACATCCTCACCTTCAAGAATGACACGAGAGCCCTTTTCTTGTTCAAAGGTAAATTGGACATCAAGGTGTGCAGCAAGTACTGTTATAGCCGATTCATTATCCAAATCAACGCGGTGATTCATAGTTGCTATAGCGAGTACACGGTAGAGGACACCACTATCTAAAATAGACCAGCCAAGCTTCTCAGCAACAAATTTAGCAATAGTGCCTTTACCTGAACCACTCGGCCCATCAATACAAATTACTTGTTCCATCATCTAATCTTCAGTTGAACTTTCGTCAGTTTCATCAGCGTTATCTTCAGTGCTCATTTCTGCTGATCCATCTGGAGTTATACTTTCACTATCTGAAGGTATTAGCGCTTGCTCATCTTCTTCATCAACTTCAATTTCATCAACACGCTGCAGACCAACTAAGTTTTCACCTTTAATTAATCGTATCAATCTAACGCCTTGAGTATTTCTACCCATCACTCTGACTTCTGATACACGTGTGCGAACAAGTGTACCGCGATCACTGATCAACATAATTTCATCTTCTTCAGTCACTGAAACAGCATTAATAACTTCACCATTTCTATCGCCCACTGAGATAGAGATAACACCTTGTCCACCTCTACCACGCACAGGATAATCATTGATATCCGTACGTTTACCATAACCATTTACAGTTGCTGTAAGAATTTGGCCTTTTTCAGGAGCAATCACCATACCGATCATCTTCTGCTTGTCTTTTAAGCGTATGCCTCTTACACCACGAGCAGTACGGCCCATGCTTCGAACATGATCTTCATTAAAGCGAATAACCTTTCCTGCATCACTAAATAACATGATGTCTCGATTACCATCAGTAATATCAACGCCAACTAGGTGATCATCATCAGCAAGCGCTAATGCGATTAGACCTGTAGAACGCTGTCGAGCAAAGTTTGATAGTGGTGTTTTCTTCACTGTTCCACTGCTTGTTGCCATAAAGATGAACATCTCTTCTTCATAGCTTCTCAGTGGTAATATAGCTGTAATTGTTTCATCCTCATCCAATGGTAATAAATTGACGATTGGTTTACCGCGAGCATTTCGCCCAGCTTCTGGCAACTCAAACACTTTCAGCCAATAAACCTTACCTCTACTAGAGAAGCACATAATGGTGTCATGGGTACTCGTCACCAAGAGTCGACGGATAAAATCTTCTTCTTTCATCTTCGC
Source organism: Gammaproteobacteria bacterium (assembly GCA_024206355.1). Taxonomy (GTDB): domain Bacteria; phylum Pseudomonadota; class Gammaproteobacteria; order Enterobacterales. The sequence goes on from JAAGZM010000169.1 coordinate 3,689, forward strand.
TGACGCTTTACCGCGGCCACCTCTACGTTGAGATTGATAGAGTTCTAACGGTTGATATTTAACATACCCTTCATTAGATAAGGTCACTACAACATCCGTTTCAGTAATTAAATCTTCAATGCTTAAATCTAGTTTTCGGTCATAAATTTCAGTCTTACGAGCATCGCCGAAGTTTTCTAGAATTTCATTAAGCTCTTCTCTGATAACTTCCATCAATCGTACTTTACTAGAAAGGATCAGTAATAATTCTTCAATTACTTCTAGCAATGATTGGTATTCGTTTAGTATTTTGGTGTGCTCTAAACCCGTTAGTTTATGTAAACGCATATCGAGAATAGATTGAGCTTGTTCTGGAGATAAATAATATAAGTTATCTCGAATACCCATTTCTTCAGCCAAACCATCTGGACGTGCAGCATCACTACCAGCTTTTTCAAGCATTGAAGCAACATTTCCAAGCTCCCAGCCTTTCGCAAGTAGTCCCTCACGGGCAATTGTAGGCGTGTCGGATTCACGTATTAGTTTAATAACAGGTTCAATATTAGCCAGAGCAACGGCCTGACCTTCTAGGATATGCGCTTTTTCACGGGCCTTGCGCAATTCATAGATTGAACGTCTAGTAACAACTTCCTGACGATGTTGAATGAATGCTTCAATTATTTCTTTAAGATTGAATATACTTGGACGACCATTTTGCAACGCCACCATATTGATACCAAATACAGTCTGCATTTGCGTCTGGGCAAATAGGTTATTGAGTATCACCTCAGGAACTTCACCACGACGAAGTTCAACAACCATGCGCATACCATCTTTATCTGACTCATCACGTAGGCCAGTAATACCATCAATCTTTTTATCTTTTACCAGCTCAGCAATCTTTTCAATAAGACGAGCCTTGTTTACCTGATAAGGTAATTCAGTGACAACAATGCTCTGCTTACCATTAGACTCTTTTGTCTCAACATGACTGCGTGAACGCATATAAATGCGACCACGACCTGTTTTATAAGCTTCGACAATACCCGCTCGGCCATTGATAATTGCTGATGTTGGGAAATCTGGGCCTGGTATATGTTCCATTAAGCCGTCAACATCAATTTCAGGATTATCCATCACAGCAAAACAACCATTAATCACTTCTGTGAGATTGTGTGGTGGGATATTAGTTGCCATTCCAACCGCAATACCTGACGAACCATTGATCAATAAGGTAGGTAACCTTGTTGGCATTACTGTTGGCTCTGATTCAGTGCCATCATAGTTTTCAGCAAAATCGACAGTTTCTTTGTCTAAATCTGCTAATAGCTCATGGGCCATTTTAGACATGCGAACTTCTGTGTAACGCATTGCAGCAGGGCTATCGCCATCGACAGAACCAAAGTTACCCTGACCATCAACCAGCATATAGCGTAATGAAAATGGTTGAGCCATTCTAACAATAGTGTCATAAACTGCACTATCACCATGGGGGTGATACTTACCGATAACGTCACCGACGATACGTGCCGATTTTTTGTAAGGTTTATTCCAGGAATTACCTAACTCAGACATCGCATATAGCGAGCGCCGGTGAACCGGTTTAAGTCCATCACGGACATCAGGTAACGCACGGCCTACAATTACACTCATCGCGTAATCAAGGTAGGAAGTTTTCAATTCGTCTTCAATATTGACGGGAAGAATTTCTTTCGCAAGATCGCCCATAGATTTTAAAAAATCCTTGTATTATTTTTATAATTTTAACATTAGTGTTAATAAGTTAGTAAACTTAACTTACCTGAGAATTTGATCCATCTGATCCATTAAAACAACGCGCGGAATTGTACCATTTTTGATAGTGAAAAAGCGAATAATTCATAATGATTTACATTTATTGAAAAATGAAGATGAAAACACAATCCTACTGTATACTATCTTCCATTAAATAGTGCCTTTTTTTTCATATTTGGAGTGAACAATGAAGTTAGTTGATAGTTTGATTCACGGACGATGGATCGTACCTGTTGTGCCCCACGGTCAAATACTTGAAAATCATTCAATTGTTATAAATAGTTCAAAAATTATTGAAATCATCCCAACCAATGAAGTGATTGGTCGTTATCAAGCACATCATGAAACTAACCTTAAAGAACATCTAGTTTTACCGGGTCTTATCAATGCTCATACCCATGCAGCAATGAGCTTACTCAGGGGTATTGCGGATGATTTACCTTTAAAGTCCTGGCTTGAAAAGCACATTTGGCCACTAGAAGGACAGTTTGTTGGAGAAGAGTTTGTTCGTGACGGTACGCTACTAGCAGTCAGTGAAATGATTCTAAGTGGTACAACTTGCTATGCCGATATGTATTTTTATCCTGGAAATTCTGCTGAAGTTATTTCTGAGGCAGGAATAAGAGCAAGAATTGGTTTAATTATTAGTGATTTCACTAACAACTATTGCACAAATGTTGATGAGTATTTTACTAAAGGGCTAGAATTTGTTGATAATTATAAACATCATCCCCTAATCAGTACCCAGTTTGCACCACATGCCCCCTACACGGTCTCTGACGCTCCTTTAAACCGAATTCAGGTACTTAGTACTGAACTAGCTATACCAATCCAAATGCATATCCATGAAACTGTATCAGAAGTGAGTGATGCAGTCGAAGCAACAGGTAAAAGACCATTACAAAGACTAGAAGATCTTGGATTGCTTACTCCGGACCTTCAAGCCGTACATATGACCGAATTAAACGCCGAAGAAATAGAAAAACTCTCCGCTAATGGCGTACATATTATTCATTGTCCAGAATCAAATATGAAATTGGCAAGTGGTACTTGCCCTGTTGATCTATTATTAGGTAGTGGTGTCAATGTGGCATTGGGTACAGACGGTGCAGCTAGCAATAATGACTTAGATATGTTGGGAGAGATGAAAAGTGCCGCACTACTTGGCAAGTTGGCAGCAAAAGATGCAACCGCAGTAAGCGCTATGACAGTACTTGAAATGGCAACCATTAATGGTGCTAGAGCACTGGGAATGGATAAAGAAATAGGTTCTCTGGAAAGAGGCAAACAAGCTGATATTATCGCCGTTGATATGAGTGGCATTGAACAACAGCCTATGTATAATCCTATCTCTCAACTTGTTTATACCTCCGATAGAACCCAAGTGACCAATCTCTGGGTTGCAGGTAAACACCTGATGAAAGACCGTCAACTAACGACACTTAATCTGTCTTCAATTCTTGAAAATACACAAGAATGGCAACAAAAATTGAAACAACAGGATAATTTATAATGACAGTTAAAGCTAATGTCGATTACGTAGAAATTGATAAATTCGCAGCCATGGCTTCTCGTTGGTGGGATCCAAACA
>JAAGZM010000170.1 GCA_024206355.1 Gammaproteobacteria bacterium
ATCCACTGATGTTATTTGCATTTCAACACTATTGGAATCGCTGAAACCACCAAACAAACTTCGTCGCATTGAAAAACCAAATAAGTCAGGTATGTTGCTAATGATCTCATTTTGAACAGTATTTTGTAATTCGTTTAGATCAGTATCTTCTACGCCATTAATTGCCAACCAACCTTGCGAAGCCCCTGGAAAAGACCAGAAAAAATAATCACTAATTGCAGGTTCTTTCTCACCAGTTAAATAGGGTTTTAATCTTTCTCCGATAACCTTTGCAACTTCTTTGTCTGCTGTTTTTACACTATTTCCTGGTGGGAAAAAGATGAAACTATCAATGGTATCTCTTTTGACAGGAGGCAAATAATTACTACTGGGCCATAGTATGATGGTCGCACTTATAGAAAATACAATTAGTCCAACAACCCAACTACTACGTTTAAATTGAGTATTAGTCAGCCTCATTAACCGATCAGCTAACTTATCCCAAGTTGAATTTTCCGCAACTGGATCAGGTAAATGTCGCAACCAGTAACGTGCCGCTGTAGGTAGTATAGTAATTGCAACAATGAGCGAAACACTCACACCAATGGCAATCGTCAATGCCAGATCAGCAAACATCTGCCCTTCTGCATCCTCCAAAAACATAATTGGGATAAAAATAGCCACGGTTGTAGCAGTCGATGCAAGTAATGCACCCCACACTTGGGTTGCTCCCAGATCGCTGGCATCTTTTGCAGCTTCGCCACGTTCACGTAAACGAATGATATTCTCTAAAACAACAATGGCAGCATCCAAAACCATTCCCGTTGCAAAAGCGAGCCCTGCTAGAGAAATGACATTCAATGAACGACCCGCTAGATTTAAAATAATAAAGGTTGCTAATAATGAAATAGGGATTGCCAAAGCAATTAAGAAGGTTGCTCGCCATTGACGTAAAAACAGCCATAAAACACCAATCGCTAGAAATATACCAATCAATAAATTACTACTTAATAAACCCATCGAACGTTTAATATATCGACTTGGATCAAATGAATACTGAGCCTTAAGACCACGCTTGGCAAATTCACCAGAATTTAAGTTATCCAATTTCCTTTTAACTATTTCCAGTGCTTTTAACACATTTGCATCATTGGTTTTGCCAATAGATAGACGAAAACTCTTATTGCCATTTTGATAGATAAAGCCATCAGCACGTCCGGGACCGATTTTAAATTCTGCAATATCGCCCATTTTTATTGGTTTATTATCGCGCCAATCAAGGATTACTTCTGAGAGTTGTTCAAAATCATAGCGACCTTCAAATCGCATTAAATATTGTTTTTTTCCTACATCAACAAAGCCACTGGAGATATCACTTGAGCGGCCAACCTGTCTTGATATTTTAGCGATATCAATACCTAGTTCAGCAGCTCGATAGGGATCAAAGATAATTTGCAATTGGTCACGTTGACCGCCCATACCATCATCGAAATCAACTTTAGAAACACCATATAAACTTTGTAATTCGGGAACAACTTTATCGCGTAAGTATTTTGCATTCTCTGCCATTTGCGATTCAGTACCTGGCAGTTGTTGTATAAAATACTCAATTAAAGTGTCGTTTGCATCCCCCCATTGACCCATCATAATCTGCGGTTTTTCAGCATTTGTTGGGAGTGGTCGCAATTGGTTGAGTCTACTTATAACCTCAATGAGAGCTCTAGTCATGTCCGTTTCAATGGAAAACTCTATTTGCATAAAACCAAAGTTAGCCATACTCCATGATTGTAAATCTGTCATACCGGGCAAACCCATAAGCACTTCTTCAACAGGAACAGTGACTTCAGATTCTATTTCAGTTGGAGATGCACCTGGCCAAGAATTAATAATAGTGATAATCGGCTTTTCAATTTTAGGTAATAATTGAGCAGGGATATAAACAATTGAGATTATTCCAAGTAGCAAAATAATGGCACTAATTGAAGCTACCACCATAGGATTATTTATGCTTAGATGTGTTAAACGCAAAGTATTCCCTCAAAACAATAATCAATTATACTGCTTAACATTAAGACACAAACTAATGTTGAGTTCTATGCCCTTCTTGACCATGGTGCTTATTAATGTCAATTTCACTAAACGAAAAATGTTCTAAACAAAATTCGCAAGTCATAGCAACCTCACCATCCTCTTCAAGAATTTCCTTAATTTCGTCTTCACCTAATAAGCTAAGAGAATTAAGCATCTTTACTTGACTACAGCTACAACAAAATTCAGCTGGATCGATTGCCAAATTAGTTATTGATTCTTGATGAAATAATCTGTGTAGCAGTGTTTCACTATCCACTGAAAGACACTCCTGTTTACTAAGTATTATCACTAAGAAAACTAAATATTGGAATTATTCTTCGCTGATCATGTCGGGTAATGATTGTAGCATCAAGCCGAAAACTTGGGAATGTTCATCAAAAATAAAGTGCCCTATTATACAAAGACTTTTGTTAAGAAGAAATTGATAAT
>JAAGZM010000025.1 GCA_024206355.1 Gammaproteobacteria bacterium
AATAATAATGCAAAGTGGTTATCCAGTAGTTTCTGCATAAAAGGAATATCATTTTCGTTATCGGCCATGCTTATAACCCTCCAAGGTCTGTCGAAAATTTAATTAATATTAATCTTGTTTCTATTTAGTATTTTATGTTTTTTTGAATAATGTACCATTTACCCTGCGTCAAAATGCCGCATATTCATACTCTAAGAATACTATATTTTCTCAGTAGTTACTATAATTTGTGAAAGCTAAGACTTGCTTTGTTACTTAAAAAGCATTGACTTACATCAATAAAACATGTTTTGTTATTATATTCAAAGTTGCTAACTTAAGGATACTCAAAAAAACTGAAAAGTTATTGTTTTTCAGGTTTTTATAACCGAGTTATAATTATTTTTTTAGTTTTGCAAAGTTATTGAAAAGTATTTCACTAATTACATCACCAGAACCATCATAGATAGCTCCCCAATGCAACCCTTCTCCGCCACAAATATTGACGGTTTTAGTCCGCCAGTTTTTTAATAACTCTTGCCGTTCAGGTTCGCCTTCTGCCCATTTTGCAGCAGCTTCCTTGTGAATAGCATTAATATAAACACCTTCCCTTCTGAGCATACCAAAAGAAACATACTGTCTATAGTAGTCATCGAGATTTATTGTTTTATCTGGGGCAAATTTTTTGAACGCTCCAGGCAACTTGGCTTCAACTCTTTCTACTAACTTTTCATCGAGTCGACTATAGCTGGTAATAAAGGAAGGCGTCATTCTAGAGCATTGTTTGAACACACTAATAACTTGTGCAGACTCTCTAAGAATAGCTACATTGTTGTCAGTCTGTTGTTCAGCAAACAATGAAGTAGATAAAATTAGTGATACAAATAGTAGTTTTTTTAACACTGCAATTTCCTTTAGTATTGTTATGTTATGTAATCTCATATTGTTCGTTAACGATAATTTTATCTGAGTTCTGAGGGCAATACAAAAACAATATCTTCTTTTGTTCCACTGATTTCTTTAAACTCATTACCACCAAAAGATTTCAATTTATCAATTACCTGATTTACCAGTATTTCCGGAGCGGAAGCACCAGCTGTAACACCTACTCTTTTGACCTTTACCAACCAGCTTTCTTCAATTTCAGATGCATCATCAACCAAATAAGCTCTGACACCAGATTTTTTGGCAAGCTCCTTAAGACGGTTTGAGTTTGAAGAAGAAACTGAACCAACAACTATAATAACCTGAGAGCTACTAGCAAGGATCCTCACTGCATCCTGGCGATTTTGAGTGGCGTAGCAAATATCTTCTTTTTTAGGGCTGTTAATTGCGGGCCACTTAGATTTCATTACCTTAATAATATCCTTGGTTTCATCTACGGATAGTGTTGTCTGGGTAACGTAATATAGATGTTCAGGATTTTTAACCGATAACTTTTCAACATCGGCAATAGTTTCTATTAGATAGATCCCTGCTTCTAGACAATCATATTGACCCAGAGTACCTTCCACCTCTGGGTGTCCTTTATGACCAATAAGAATACATTCATAGTTACGTTCTGCGTATCGAACAACTTCCATATGAACTTTAGTTACCAACGGACATGTTGCGTCAAAAATTCTCAGTTTTCTTTTTTCAGCTTCTCTTCTAACACTTTGTGAAACTCCATGGGCACTATATATAAGAGTGCTTTCTTCAGGAACTTCATTCAAATCTTCGATAAACTTCACACCCTGTGATTTTAACCCATCTACTACATACCTATTATGTACAACCTCATGTTTGACATAGATAGGTGCACCAAATAAATCAAGTGCACGATTAACTATTTCAATAGCGCGATCGACTCCAGCACAAAATCCTCTTGGATTAGCAAGTAGTATCTCCATACTTATTTACCGCTACCTTTGAAGGTTATAACTGCTGTAAGTGAAAATAGTCCCGTTAGATTATTGTTCATACTATTTGTTCTTTGTAGCAAATTTAAACTGCTTATGGACTACCGCTACATCACCAATCCGTATTGGTTGTGCAGTTTCGCCTCTTATCCGATTTAGGTAACCAAACATATCAGGCAAACCATAACTATAGTCAACTAATTCGAATTCAAGTGGTTGATTTCCGTTAACGGACAATGTAAAAACCATTCCATTGCAAGCTATACCAGTACATAACAAGTATTGACTTTCTTGATTTGAAGGGACATCAAAGCTTTGCTCATCAAAACGGACACTTTTAATACGTTCTGGTTCTTTTAAATAAATCAAAAACTGATCAATTTGACGTTCTGAGCTATAGCGCAGAGTTAACTGCTGTTCATCTTTCTGCTGGTTTGATGCGATAACTTCAATCGATGGTTCTGGTAAACCAAGTGATACAGCTTCTATCGAAGGATAAGTAGCTTTTGACCAAGGTCGAATTGTTATGTTCTCATTTGAAAATTCAGATTCAGCAACCACCCTTTGTGGAAGTTTATGGCGAGTTAACACCTGAATACTTGCTTTATCGCCCTGTTGTAGATATTCAAAATTTAGAGCCATAGGATGTGTATTATTAAATGCCTGTTGTTGTGATGTGATAAATACGCCGAGTAAACCGAAGATCAGTGCAGCATAGATAACTTGTTTCTTTAAAATAGAGTCAGCAAAAACAATTATTGGAAATACAAAAAGAATAATAAATGATTGTAGTAAACCAAATACGGGAGCCACTGCAAATCCCATTACATCCTCAAGTAACAATATTATTGGAAATACCAAAACTGCAATGGCAGTTATACTGATCAGTAAAACGCCAGACACAACTATGCTATTACTTATTTGATTGCCGATTATTGTGATACTAAGCATTATTGTAAATAGCATTAACGGTATTATTGTTAAGTAACTCAGGCCCGGCATATTTAAACTTGCGGCAATTGAAATAACCGCTAATAGATATGCTCCCGCTAAAACTAAACCCCAGAAGCCTAATTTGTCTTTGTACTTATTAGCAAATATGAGTGTTACTGCAAATGGCAACATCAAGATACTTGCTCTCATTGGTATTGGTTCGGTTAACCAAGGTTGGGGCTGAGAACTGAAAAATTGCACACTATTAACAAGTAGCCAACAACTGATAGTCGACAGTATGATCACCCCAAAAGCAAATGGCAGAGTAAGAGTCATTTGATTTACAGTAAGTTTTTTCATTTTGAGTAGTTGCCAACTGATCAATATTAATAAAAACAAAGCAAAAAAGGTGAGTGGAAAGGTCATATATTCTGGCCAGACAATCATAAAACTTGATAGTACATCGGTATAGACTGCATTGCCCTCAGGCATAGACTGTAAGTCAACACTGAGTAAGGCATTCAACATAGCGTAGACATTATCTCCTTGATGTTGAACTGAACCTTGAGAAAGATTTTGAATATTATCAGCAGGTGTATGGTAGTGATTCACATTACCCATAAAAGCAAAATTAACACCGCTAATACCATTACGTTTGAATACGGTCAAATCCGTATCATTTGGTAATAATTTATAAATTTCAGAAGCCAAAGAGTTGCTTAGAGGATTTTTTGCATATTCCTGATAGAGTTTAATCAATCGAAAGTTATCTTCACCAGTTTCAAATAAAATGCTCTTTCCTTGATTTCCCCTAGCTTCCATATTAATAACAACATCAACAGTTTTCCCAAGTGGATGTTGTTTCATAAATGCTTCTGCTCCGAGAAGACCAAACTCTTCACCTTCATTGATTAGTACAATCAAATCA
>JAAGZM010000171.1 GCA_024206355.1 Gammaproteobacteria bacterium
ACTATTCTGATACTCGCTATTAGTGCTTTAAGTTGGCATTTACTTGATATCATCACGCAGATCAGCGATGTTATTCCTCCTGCTGTATCATTTATGATCCGTACCGGTATTGCATTTGCTGTTATTATTGCCATTATTATTATTTTTTATCAACTTAGAGCTCCTGCTCGATTAAGAGCTGGTGATTGTAAAATTGAAACTATCATTGCTGATGCCTCAGTTGATCCAGAGCAAACTCGGACAGCTATCATCCGATTACGTCAGATACTTGAGCCGGATCAAATGAAACTTGCAGTTACTCTAGCAACTTTGCTTGAAGGGCTATTGACAACGATTGAATCAACATCAAAAAAACAACAATTTCAGGAGCAAGAACATCACACTTTAAGCCAAGCGGCAAGTGAATTAAAAGTAAAACATGATCAGCTTATTCAAGCTCCTCATCTTCGCTCTGAGTTTCTTTCTCGAGTGGGTGATGAAATTACTTCACCAATGCATAATTTAGGTTCGCTGATTACACTATTGAATAAAATGGATTTAAACAATAAAACAAAAGAACTACTGACTATAGTTACTCATAGCGCTTACATACTGATAGAAAACTTAACCAATATTGTAGAATTTTCTAAACTTGATTCTCAGCAAATGCAGCTGCAAAAAAAGCATTTTAATATAACATCAACCCTAAGCACTGTTATTGAAAAACAAGAATCTACCGCCTTATCAAAAAGCTTGATAGTTGAATCTCAAATTAGCCCAGATGTTCCTGATACTATTTTTGGCGCGCAGAAACCTATTGTAAAAATACTCAATAATCTATTAAGTAATGCTATCCGTTTTACTGATAAAGGTACAATAAGTATAGCTGTAGAAAATCAAAGTACTATGACCAAACGATTTTTGTGTTTTACTGTAACAGATACCGGCATAGGTATTCCTGAGAATGCACTGTCTGGGATCTTTGATTCGCTAGACAAAGACACTGATTTAGTTAATAGTAGCTTCACTGGTCGCCTTAGACTCATTGTTAGTAAGCAACTTTGCGAATTGATGGGTGGTGAAATAGGTGTTCTCAGCAAACAAGGAATTGGTAGTCAATTCTGGTTTACTATTGATATTTCTGAAGACTGAATATAATAATGACAATTTATCAACCATTAACGAAACAACAGACATTACAAATTACTCAATTTTTAGACTCTGATATGGTTGCCGAAGGTAGCCTTGATTTCATAGCAATGCATGGTTACCTCACTGGTATTGCAACTGGACCAGAATCATTACTTGATAAAGAGCTTGATAAAGAGCTTGATACAGACTGGTTAACTTTTCTCTTTGATGGTAATCCTGATTATCAATCTGAAAGTCAGCAACTAGACATTGAAGAAATCATTAAGCAACAACTTGGTTTGATACAACGTGAGCTATATCTCGGGGAAGATTTGGATTTTCCATGTCCTTTAAATGCATCTTCCCCAGGAAGTACTAACAGCCTATCGGATTGGTGCTTTGGCTTTATAGAGGCTATAGGTATTGATGAAGATGCTTGGTTTTCTGAGCCGGATCTCATTGACACAATAGCCGAGCTTATTTTACCAGCCGGTATTTTATCAGATCAATTTGTTGAGCCTGAATTACAACATCTTAATGAAGATAAACAAGCACGCCAAGAAATGGCCGATAGCCTCATTGAAAATATCCAAAACTTGTATCTGTTATATCGAGAGTAGCCACACAAAGAAACTTCCTCGCTCAAGACCCATGTTCACTAAATTCAGATAGAAGACGTTTATTATCCTGCCAGTCTGGCATCACTTTCTCCATTAAAACGTAAAATGTTCGCCCGTGATGCAGGTGCTTCAAGTGTGTTAACTCATGAACTAAAACATAATCGACACAAGCCTGCGGGAACCTGATTAATTGACTATTGATGGTAATGATACCTTTGTGGCTACAATTTCCCCATTGCCGACTCATCTTACGTATTTTAAACTGATACTCCCTAAGGGGTTGAGGAAATCTTTCTGCCCATAAAGCTAATTGCTTTTCGTACAAATCTGCAGCAAAGGTGCGTTTCCATTTAGTGAGCATACGTTCTGTTTTCACCTTATCATTTTCATCAGCCTGTACAACAATTATTTGATTTAACTTTTTTGTAACACGATGAGGTTTCCCTTTTCTAACTGATATCGTATATATCTCACCAAGCAACCTTAATGATCCGCCATTAATATAGTTGCTTTCCTTTAAACCTGGATACTGTTTCGATTCCTGTAACTTTTTTGCTATCCAATTTCTGTGTTTATCATAAAATAACTCAATTTCCCTATCTTTGCAGCGCATTGGAGCACGAACAACAACACGCTGATCACGATATACATGAATGCTCATTGTTTTTCGTTTGCGTCTAATTATTTCAAAATTCATCAGTTACTCTTCCTAAATACCAACATTGGCAAAACGGCTATTGATAATACAGTTATAATAGATGTATATTGAACATTGTATAATGTTTAGAGTCAATAAATCAGAACTATCAATGAAAGACAATGAAATGAAAATTGAGGCTAAGGATGTCAAAGTTGGGATGCATGTAACCCGCCTAGATAAACCTTGGCTAGAATCTCCATTTATGCTTCAGGGATTCATAATCAACAATGAGGACGAGCTTAAAGTTCTTGTAGCAAATTGTATGTATTGTTATATCGACATTCACCTAAGCAGGACTATTATACCAACCACTAAATACCGCTCAGATGTAACCAATAGAAATGTAAAAATTGCACCTAAAAAACCATTACCTAAACAAACCTCTTTTAAGCTCAAACGCAATTATAAAGAATTAACTGAGATGACTGACGAACTTAAAAATGTTCGTATCCCTTATAAAAATTTGAGCAATACGGTTAAAGAGATGATGCAATCTCTCAAATTAAACAAGAAGCTTGATTTAGTGGCTATTAAAACTACTCTTAAACCGATGGTTAATAGTATTATTCGAAACCCGGATGCACTGCTTTGGCTTACTCGCTTAAGGCAACTCGATGAATATAATTACTCCCATGCACTAGGGTGCAGTATTTGGGCAATGTCTTTAGGCCGCCAACTCGGTTTTAACCGAAATGATATCGAGTCTCTTGGTCTTGGAGGACTATTAATCGATGTCGGTAAAACACGAATATCTAAAAAGATACTGACAAAGAAAGGAATGCTAACAGACGAAGAATTTGCCGCTATTAAAGGCCATGTTCAACATGGCATGGATATGATCAACAAAGAAAGCGATATCAATTATAAAGTACGAAATATGGTTGAAAGCCATCATGAAAGAGTTGACGGTTCAGGTTATCCTAACGCCCTGACCAATGAGAACAGTCCTCTGTTTGGGAAAATAGCAGCTATTGTTGATTGTTACGATGCTATTACCAGTGATCGCTGTTATGCCAAGCCTTTATCTTCACAACAAGCCGTAAAAAAACTTTATGAATGGAGAGATAAAGAATTTCATTCTGAACTTGTTGAAGAGTTTATCCAGGCTATAGGAATGTTTCCGGCAGGTACTTTAGTAGAACTCTCCACTGGTGAAGTTGCCGTAGTGATTTCAGAATCAAGGACTCGCAGATTAAGGCCTAAAGTCATGATATTACTTAATGCTGATAAGTCAGAACGTGAAGATTTTATTATTTGCAATATGTTAAATGAAACTCATAGTAAAG
>JAAGZM010000172.1 GCA_024206355.1 Gammaproteobacteria bacterium
GATTGGTCGGATTTCGAAATATAGGTCGATTTTTCCGGGGTAAAGCCCGAATCTGAAACGAGCTGGGGAAATTCAGAAAATTAAAATATCAACCCTTGAATTCGACCGGTGATTTCCTTAGGGTGTGTGTCCTATTGTTCTTCTTTCTTTGCCTCAGCGATGGAAGGTTATTTAAGACTGCTGGGTGTGATGCAAACGTGTCGTTTTCAAAACAAGCCATTTTTGGAATTTTTGATGTCCAACGAAAAAGATATCGACCGATTTAAAGGAAAGAAAAATATTCATGGTTGGACAATGAGATGAACTTCAGCACTCTGTTTTTACGATAGATCATTCTGATTTTCACTAAGATCAGCAACTTACCCTGTTATCACATTTGGATTTTACTGTGTACGATTCAGCATAAAATAGTTTCAATATATGATGATATCTCTTCTCTCTCTTGGTTTGACTGTACATTGTCTAAATTCAGAACAAACTCCTGTCCATAACCACGATATGAAATTACAACATCATCCTTTTCTTTCTTAAAGTTATTAAGAAACGAAAAGGATTCTGGTTGATCAAAGAATTGGGGTAACCTCCAGGTAGCCCTCCCCTTGTAGCTTTTCATATCTGTCAAACATCGCTTGCGATGATATGGGAAGTATTGATATTCATCTGAAATGTAAATACCATTTTTCTTATGTCCTTGGTCACCAACATGTGGATGGTCACTCAAAAATGGATACTTCAAAAGAGCCAATTTTTGTTGCTCATTTGAATCCAGGGATATCACATCCCCAACATCCATATAACTCCATATCAAATGCACGTCAGGCTCGTTTTCAATGTAACACCAAGAACCATTCCGTTTCCCTATTTTTCTAAACCATCCATAAAACAGGAAAATATCTCCTTTACCGATACCCTGATTTCTTAAATGTCCCTCTGCACTATCTGCCTGTCCCAATGCTATTCCCGTAAATTCTGGTTTTGAGAAAGGCAAAGGGTCATAATGGCAGAATTGCTCATTACTCACATAATTACACGGCATCCATTTGTTACATCTAATGTGATTGCCTGATAGATCATTTAAAATTGTCTGAATAGAATCGCCCTCATAATGGACATCGAGGTCACTGTACCTATATTTGTCATTGGTACTAGGAATAGGAATTGAAAACAATGTACCATCAGGAAATATCAAGCTAGGGTACCCACCAGCGGTACTATCAAAACCTTTTCGGCTAAATACTATTTTCATGAACATCCCCTAGACGACTTTTTTGTTTTCCTGCATATTGCGCCTCCTTGTTTGACACCGAAACAGAAGGAAGGATTTTTTGATGAGGAGGCATCATTTGCCAAATGTAAAAGCATCAACAATTCTTCATATATTTCCTTAGGAAAATACTTTCCAGTTCGAGGTATATGGCCCTGCTCAAACATATATTTATACAATTTTGGAGCACAATCTTCAACTAGAGGGCCACTACCATCAAGCAATAAAAACTTCTCGAAAGTTATCCATTTTCCTCCTAATGCATCCCTACCATAGAAATTAGGATCATGTGAAGTTGGATTTATACCTATCCAATTAACCTTTTTAGCAATATCAATATCTTCCCTCCAAGGTGCAATTCCACCAATACCAATTACAGCATCGTAGCTCCAATCTCGAACACTTTTCATACAGTCATTAATGCCAAATATACCTCTATCATCTGGGTCTCCTGTATGCGTTCTTCTATAAACTAATATACTCTGATTGTTATTCATTTCTTCATTCTTCTCTATGTCACCGGTATTGTGAGACAATTATTTAATACTTTACTTCCCTTTAATTACATCAAGAACCTTTTTGCCATCAGGTATACCTGACATGGTTTTCAGAAAGACTATATTTCTACCTAATATTTTCTTTACATCTGCTGCTGCAATTGGCTTTTCTAAGGCGCAGAAGTCTGATAACTCTTGATAATGGCACTCATCTCTATCACTGTATCGATCTTTTTTAAGCGTTTTCCCAGAGCCTTTACCATAGGCAACAATGCCAACTCCATTTTCATAAAGAAAGACAACATCCCCTTTTTTTATACGGTCGATATTGAGTTTCCAGGGATCATAAAATGCAGCGGCTATACCATTACTTACCATATAGTCATGGTCATTTACATCATGCCTTCTATTGGTGTTGAGCACATGGAAAGTATTATTTTCCACCTCTTCATACATATCTAAATTGAGCTCTTCTTCCGCAATTTTAACCCCTTCCTCAATCAGCTTTAACATAACCTCTTGCTTAGAAAGATTTAGATGATCAGCTAACCCCTCTATAAATGATTGCAATTCTTTAGGCATTCGAACAGTTGATGCCACCAGCTCTTTCTTTATGGTTTTAGATTCTTTAATTAAACTTCTCAGGTCATTCATAACAGCGTCTCCTTAATTAAGATAGATACATTATAGGCTAGAACCACGTTTGATGCAATTTTTATTCATTTTTGATTCTATTCTAGTTCAATAAGGTGTTTTCCATAAGGGTGTGTAAATAAGAAAATAAGAAAAGTCATCACTCAGTAAAACCCTCATATCACCACAGCACCAATCTCTCAAAAAATAAATACCGTTGCGATTATCGATGCGACTCGAAATCTCTCACACCATTTCCTAACCACCTGGTTTTAGTGGATAATCCCACCTCATCATTTTCTAACGTATTGAAATTATTGTAATTCGCATGGGTAATCCCACACAACACAGGGCCAGGAA
>JAAGZM010000004.1 GCA_024206355.1 Gammaproteobacteria bacterium
CAAAATAACAACTGTATAAACATCATGACTCAAGCACGTAAAAAGCAAATCAATTATGCTGTCACTCGGAGTTATAATTTGACTGGCCGCTGTGTTAGGCGAGCTTATCTCGCGGGTGTTGATGAGTTAACGGGTAAAAATTATGATTATCGCCGTGACTGGATAATCATACGAATCAAGCAATTAGCAACTGTATTTTCTGTCGATATCGCTTCTTACGCCATTATGTCTAATCACTACCACCTCGTTGTTAAAGTCAATGTGAAACAGGCCAAAAGCTGGACTAGCCGACAAGTCATTGAGCAGCGTGAGTTACTCTATAAAACACATCCGCTTGTTGAGCAATATTTAAATAGCGGCAAACTCAGTAAGCCAGAAAAAGAGCGCGCTAACGCCATTATATCCCAATATAGAACACAGCTAGCCAGTATCAGTGAATACATGAAAGCACTTAATGAATTTATTGCCAGAAAAGCCAACAAAGAAGACGGCTGCACTGGCCACTTCTGGGAATCTCG
>JAAGZM010000173.1 GCA_024206355.1 Gammaproteobacteria bacterium
GCGTCCTGTGGAATGTACACTTACCACCTGAGTAAGTGAACCTTGATGACTCAAAGTACTGCCTCGCTATAATAACTAGAAACATCATAAACTTGAAATGATGAAGCTCTAACCCCATAATTATATGTTATAGAAACAAAAAAAGGGATTAGTATGCATGTATTTGAAATGGTTCTAGGTATTGTAATTGTTACTGCAATCGCAAAAATTATAAGTAACTTTATGCAATACAAAACAACGAATAATGAAAGCATGAGCGGTATGGATGAGCGACTTCAGAAATTAGAAGATCTTGAAGAACGAATCAAAACATTAGAAACAATTATCACCGATCAGAATTACGATCTTGATCAAAAAATAAAATCACTGTAATAAAGCAATAATAATCATAAAACTAAGGAGAGGACCATGGACACGGGAAGTATAATTACCCTAGTTGTCATTTTTATCATCATTTTTTATGTTGTTGGCATTTATAACCGGCTTGTTGCACTAAAAAATCGATTTAAAAATGCTTATGCACAAATCGACGTACAACTCACCCGACGTTACGATTTAATACCCAATCTTGTAGAGACAGCAAAAGGCTACATGGCACATGAAAAAGAGACACTTGAGGCAGTTATTCAAGCTAGAAACCAAGCTGTATCAGCCAATCAAACTGCAGCAAAAAATCCGGATGACAGTGGCGCAATTCAAGGAATAGTTGGGGCAGAAGCAATGCTCACAGGTACTCTTGGAAAGTTCTTTGCCCTTTCAGAAAGCTACCCTGATCTAAAAGCTAATGAAACCATGAATAATGTGATGGAAGAACTGAGTACAACTGAAAATAAAGTTGCCTTTTCTCGCCAAGCTTATAACGACAGCGTGATGACATATAACACCTACAAAGAACAGTTTCCTAACAGTATAATCAGCAATCAATTTAATTTCAAAGATGCTGAGTTATTTGTAGTGGATGAGCCAGAAGTTAAAAAAGCTGTTAAAGTTTCTTTTAGCTAATCGCTTTTTATACACTACTCATCATATAGTATGGATTTTTTCGAGCACCAGCATAAAGCCAAACAGAAAACCAAACTATTGGTTTTCTATTTTGTGCTAGCAGTGGTATTGATCATCACTGTGTTAAATGTTGTCATCTTTCTACTTGCCAATAACTCTGGTCAATTTCAATTAACAGTAAAAGAGTGGTTTTCAAGCCTTTGGTTTGCAGGCATATCTCTAGGCACAATCGGCGTTATCTTTTTAGGCTCTCTTATAAGAGGTATACAAATTAGTGGCGGAGGCCAGTCTGTTGCAAAAATGGTTAATGCTCGTGCCATTTCCATGGATACAAAAGACAAATTAGAACGCAGATTAATTAATGTGGTTGAAGAAATGTCTATTGCTTCAGGCACAGCTATTCCCGCACTTTTTATAATGGATGAAGAGAAAGGTATGAATGCCTTTGTTGCTGGATTAGTACCATCAGACACCGTACTCGTTATTACCCAAGGACTTCTCGATAATCTGGACAGGCAAGAACTACAGGGCGTTGTCGCCCATGAATATAGTCATATATTCAACTCGGATATGCGCATGAATGTACGGCTTATTGCTATTCTTGGTGGCATACTTGCTTTGGGACAACTAGGTTACTTTTTACTGCGTTCATTACGTTACAGTGGCCGACGACAAAGCTCTTCAAATTCTAATAATCAATCAGGTCTAGTGATTATCGGAGCAGCAGTAGCATTATTAGTGGTAGGTTACATTGGTTTATTTTTTGGTCGTCTGATAAAGGCTGCGATATCTCGACAAAGAGAATTTCTTGCAGACGCATCAGCTGTTCAATTTAGCCGAGATTCAATGGGAATTGCCAACGCTTTATATCGCATCAAAACCAATGGCAAAGGTTCTCTACTCGACTCTTCACATGCAGAAGACATGAGCCATATGTGTTTTGGTAGTGCACTTAAATTTACAGCGTTTAGCGGTTTACTCGCGACACATCCTCCCATTGATGAACGCATCAAAACTCTGGTACCAGGCTATCGTCATAAAAAAAGTACGCCTCCTCAATCAGTCAATACTGACACAGACTCAGTATCATCTAGTTTCAGTGAGGGACAATCAAATACCGTATTAGAGGATGCACTAGAAATTCATACAGCTGAGCAAATGGTTGAGCAAATAGGTCAACTTCATCCTAAACAACTTGCTAAAGCAGAAGTCATCCACAAAAGTATCCCTGAGCAGTTACATAATGCCGCGCATGACAGTAACGATGCAGGAAAGCTAATCCTTGCACTCATAACTGCAAATTCTGATGGAAGTATTGAAGACCTTTTTCAGCCTATTCAGAACCGATTAACAGGGACAGAATTAAAGACTGTAAGCTTTTTTTCTGAAATTATCGAAAACTTATCTGATGAGTTATTACTACCCCTTGTTAATATGACTATCCCTGCACTCAAACAAAGTGATGCCCAGCAAAAAAAGAACTTATTAGCAACCGCGAGTTTATTGATTAGTGCTGATAAAAAAATCAAACCATTTGAATTTTTCCTCTATGCCCTACTGAGAAAAAATCTGAGTAAAAAAGATGCCGCATTTAGTAACACTACCTATCGTAAATATAAGCCTGTATTAAATGAAATTCAGTTTTTACTTTCCGTCATTGCTCAAGCGGGTGGTGAAAATATAGAAGAAGTCATTTCTTTGGCGATGAAGAGCTTTGATCACAATTGGCAGATACCAAAGAGCTTACCAACTTATAATGCAGCTCAATTAAATAAATCACTTCAAAAACTCAACCAATTGACGCCTCTGCTGAAAAAGCCTCTCATGCAAACAATGGCTGAGATGGTCATGAATGATGGTGATATAAAACGATCTGAGGTTGAGCTAATAAGAGCCGCAGGTATTTATCTAGAATGCCCTGTTCCTCCCCTATTTTAGGTAACAAACAGGTATACCCATTGATTCAAATCAAACATCAGTTAAGTTCAGATTTACTCTAACCATTCTTACTCTCTAACCATTCTTACTTGAAAGGCAAGATTCTGTATATTAGAATGCATCTATCAAAATCACACTGGATATCGTTTAGATGACAGAACAGATCGCAACAAATAGTAAGTATGTTGATCCTTTTGGAAGAAGTATTGACTACGTACGTTTGTCGGTTACTGATCGTTGCGATCTTCGCTGTTTCTACTGCATGCCAAAAGGTTTTAACGATTTTGAAGAACCTGATGACTGGCTGACTTTTGATGAAATAGAACGTGTGATTAGCGCTTTCACTGCCCTAGGTATTAATAAAGTCAGACTCACCGGAGGAGAACCTTTGCTACGTAAAAATCTTCCTGAATTGACTCATCGCCTATCAAAAGTTTGTGGCGTTAAGGATATGTCTCTCAGCACAAATGCTGTTAAACTTGCTAAATTCGCCAAGCCTTTATTTGAAAGTGGTGTACAACGATTAAACGTTAGCTTGGATTGCGTAAATCCTGAAAAGTTTAAGTCGATCACCGGTGGTGGAAAATTTGAAAAAGTGTTTGATGGCTTAATGGCTGCAAAGCAAGCTGGATTTAGTCCCATAAAAATCAATATGGTTATTATGCGTGACGTCAACGATGATAATGTGCTAAACATGATTGATTTTTGTGCTGAACATGACTTTATCTTACGACTAATTGAAACGATGCCAATGGGCTCAACGGGAAAAGAAGCTAGTCAACGATATATTCCATTAGATGAAATAAAGCAACAACTAGAACAAAAATTTGAGATGGTTCCAGCTGTGCAACGTGGTGCAGGACCAGCTCGCTATTTATCAATTCCAGAAAAGAATTTAAATATTGGCTTTATTACACCCATTTCACAACATTTTTGTGAAACCTGTAATCGAGTGAGACTTGGGGTAAATGGCACACTTTATCTTTGCCTTGGTCAAGAACATCAATATCCTTTGCGAGAAATATTACGCTCAGGTGTCTCTGATGAAGAACTCAAAGAACATCTCATTAAAGCATTATCTTTAAAACCGAAGAAACACGAGTTTAACGAAAAACCTGACAATATTATTCGTATTATGTCAGCTACAGGCGGCTAGTTAACAGTCTTCACTCCCATCATCTAAGAGCCGTTCTTCAATTTGTTTACGTGTTTTAGCGCCTAGAGTTTGTAATCTCACTGTTCGACTTACTAGAGAACCTTTTCCACTTGATAGTTGCTTATGAGCTTTTTCATAAGATTCTGTGGCTTTTTCTAATCGGCCACCGACATCTTCTAGCGACTCAATAAAGCCAACAAATTTATCATGGAGATCACCAGCCTGTCTTGCTATTTCCTCGGCATTCTTTTGCTGCAACTCAACACGCCAAATATTTTCAATAACTCTTAAAGAAGCAAGCAGTGTTGTTGGACTAACTAAAACAATTTTTTGCGCGATAGCATCGGTAAAGAGCTGAGGTTCTTCTTGCGCAGCCAACATATAGGCAGGCTCTATCGGAATAAAGATAAACACAAAATCAAGGCTGTTAATACCTTCTAAATTATCGTATTTCTTTGTCCCTAGACCTTTTATATGAGCTTTAATACTGTTTATATGGGATTTCAGATGTATAGCACGCTCTTCATCTGTATCAGCGCTGCAATAGCGCTCATAATCCGTCAACGATACTTTTGCATCAACGATAATATCCTTTCCATCTGGAAGTTTGACTAGTACATCCGGCATGTATCGCTCACCGGTATCACTTTTTAGGTTAACTTGAGTTAGGTATTCACGACCTTTAGATAACCCAGAACTTTCTAGTACCCTTTCTAAAACCACCTCTCCCCAATTACCTTGAGTTTTACTATCACCCTTCAATGCATTGGTTAAATTAACGGCATCTTGAGACATTTGTTGATTTAAAGACTTTAAGGTACCAATCTCATGCAGCAGTGAACCTCTCTCTTTAGATTCTTTGTCGTAAACGTCTTCCACTTTCTTTCGAAAGTCAGTCAGTTGCTCGCGCAAAGGTGTCAAAATGCCATCCATACTTTGTTTTGAGTCTTCACGCCAATGCTTAGCCTTGTCATCCAAGATCTTATTTGCTAGCAGGTTAAACTCTTTCGTCATTTGCTCTCGAGTATTTTGTAATAACTCGATTTTTTCTTCTGTTTGTTGTTGCGCAATAGTTACTTTTTCATCATTGTGACGCTGACTGTCTATCTGCTGTTGACGGATCACAGCGTGTTCAGCATTCAAATCAGCCAACTCATCCGTTAACTGTTTATTCAATAATAAAATCTGCTGATCCTCAGCCGTTAGCTTTGATTGCAGCTCTGTTAGAAAATTCACTTCTTGGCTTTTCAATGCTAACTCTTTATCTAAATCATCATTTATTGAATTAAACTGCCGGGATTTAACGATTAATATAATAATCGCTATAACGGCAATTATTATCGGTGCATAAAGCATTAACATTGAGCTGATTTCTTGATTATTCATTTAATTTTCTACTTGTACTTATTGTCATCTCTGGGCATCATTATTCCACAGCAAATCATTGATAGGAAATTTTTCAAACAATTATGAAAATTGTATCTTTTAATACCAACGGTATTCGTGCTAGACCACATCAACTTAAGCAACTCACAGATGACTATTCACCTGATATCATTGGTGTTCAAGAAAGCAAAGTTCAAGATCCTGATTTTCCTGAACAGATGATCACCGATTTAAATTATGAGCCTCATTATTTCGGTCAAAAAGCACATTATGGTGTTGCTATGCTGACTAAAGCGACTCCTGAGTCCATCGAAAAAGGCTTTCCTGATGATGAAGAAAACGCTCAACGTAGAATGATTATTGGTAATTTTCGTCTAAAAGACGGCTCCTTGTTAAAAGTTATGAACGGCTACTTTCCTCAAGGTGAAAACAGAGATCATCCAACGAAGTTTCCTGCCAAAAGAAAATTTTATGCTGATTTAATGGATTATTTAAATAACCAATGTACACCAGATATGTATTTAGTTGTTATGGGTGATTTCAATATTGCGCCTAAAGATACTGATATTGGCATTGGTGAAAAGAATGCTAAACGTTGGTTGCGAGAAGGCACAACGAGTTTCTTACCCGAAGAACGTGAGTGGTATCAAAAACTCATAGATTGGGGACTTTTTGATAGTTATCGTCATCTTTACCCAGATTCTATGGAAAAGTTCAGCTGGTTTAACTACCGTACTAGAGCATTCGATCGTGAACCACGAAAAGGTCTAAGAATTGATCAAATTCTATGTACTCAATCATTACTTGAGAAGGTCACTGCGTCAGATATTGCTTATGATATCCGCGGCATGGAAAAGCCATCTGATCATTGCCCTATTTGGACAGATTTTGATATTAGTTAATTAGGTTGCTGATTCAAATTAATAGCGGGCCGCCACTCCTTCCAATCTTTATTGACTTCATCAGCTAACTGAAAGCGCTGTTGCGGCTGAGCTTGAACTCCTGGCTCTTCAGGTGTTGCAAAAGCAATGCCTCCTGCAATCATTGATTCCAATGACTCTGATTGAATGGCTACACCACTAAATAAACCTGCTTCAATATCAATACCACTGGTATTCCAGAATCGACTATTATCACGCACAAGTGCCCGATGTCTGTCATCAATATTAATATAAATTAGCACTGTATTTGCAGTGGTTGATAATTCATAACCTAGCACTTCGCCAACTGTTATCTGTCGATAATAGACAGGAGCTCCTGTTGATACTGAACCTAGGTAAGTAGATTCGAGCACCAAGTTTAAACCGCTCATTCGGCTTTTTATAACAGGAGTATAAGTTAATACAGTAAAGCTATTTTTAATATTACCTTCACCGGGAATTAATCGTAATTCGGGCCCACTCAGTATACCGTCAATATTCTTTTGACGTAATAATCCAAACTCAGTTTTAGCAATCCAAAAGCGAGTACCCTGGCGGATTAAATCTCTTAAATTGTTTTGGATGGAGGCGGTTAATTCAACCGAATTACTTTCTAAATTTAATTTAGATTTTGTCACCTCTCCAACTTTAATTCCCTTGTAAGTTATTTGTGATCCATCACTGATAGATGTTTCATCGGTTAAGTTAAGTACGATGGAAAAACCCTGTTGATCAGCAGTTTCTTTAGAAATAAATAATGGAAATTTTTCACCATTCTTTATTGGTAAAGTACTACTAATATTAGAAGCCGTATCAAAAGCAATACCACCACTTAACAAGCTATCTAAACTTCCAGTATTAACGTTAATGCCATTCGCGGAGGCTTTAATAGATACACCACTAGTATTCCAAAATCGACTATGCGATTTCACTCTATCTGCATATTCAGGTTTAATGAATATTTGGATCTCAACACCTTTTGAAGCTTCTTTTAATCGAACACTCTGAACGCTACCGACTAAAATATCTTGATAATAAATACCAGAGCCAGGTTGAATACTACCACCACTTTCTGCATTAAGAATTAAATGTAAACCTGGAGTATTCCAATCAAGAGCAGGTGATGAATCCGCTAATTTGAATTCTTTTTGTTGCTCGCCATCGCCAATCTGAACAGCAAAATAAGCGCCACTCATTAAAGCATCAAGCCCTTTCACTTCCGATGCTTTTAATTGAGGCGTAACTAACCAAAACACGGTGTTCTCTTTTAATATATTTTCAAATCTAGGATCAAGCCCAAGCTTTGCTATAACTTGGTTGTTCACACGATCATAGTTAACTTTCTTTAACACTCCAGCATCAAAGCCTTTATATTTTATTTTAGTAAATCCAGGTTCGAGATTATCCGCGCTCGACATACTGATTGAGAAATTGATAGTACTCTCAGTGCCATCCTGACTATCTAGCAAATGGAATTCATGACCATCTTTAACCGCTACAGCTTCAAGGTTTGGCGTTTCAAAAGCAATACCTCCTCTTAAAATTGCCATTATCGACTCAGATTGAACTTTAACACCACCTAATCCAGCCGAAATATCAAACCCACTAACATTCCAAAAACGAGTGCTGCTATTAATTAATTGACTATATTCAAGTTTAATATGCAAGTGTAAGCCAATACCGTCGTTTAAGTTAGCGGTTAATACATTAGCAACTCTACCAACTTCAACACCTTTAAATAAAACTGGTGCACCTACACTCAAAGAACCTTTCGAAGACGCTTTTAAGTAAAAGTGCAAGCCAGGTTCATTAAAATCAGGCGGTGGAGGACCTTCAAGCGCCACATAATCACGAGACATTACATCAGACTCTCCTACTTTCATCGTGATATAATTACCTGAAATTAACGTATCTAAATTCGATAATTTGCTCAAAGATAAAGTCGGTTTAACCAACCAGAATTGAGTATCTTTATTTAGCAAAGACTCAGCACTAGGATCGATAATGACAGTCGCAATAACAGCATTACTATTCCCATTTACCGAGCTGACTTTAATGCTATCGAGATGCCCTACATCAATTCCATGGAACTTAACTTTTGTAATATCAGTATTCAAGTCGTAGCCACTTGCAAATTGAATTTCAACAGGAACACCGACACCCGCATCATCATAATCTTCATGTAAATCAAAAAGTGTTGTACCCTCTACGGATGGAGCTTCCATGTCTGGCGTAAATAGCGAGATGCCACCAGCAAGAACAGAAGATAGTGATTCCGTTTGTATTTCAAAGCCAGATAAAGAGCCACTTAACTTAATACCACCAGAATTCCAAAATACTGTTGATTGATTGACCAAGTCTTCATATTGTTTTTCAATGAGAGCATTAATCTGTACGGATTTTCGGTTCTCTGAAAGTTGAAAATATCTAACTACACCGATAGGAATTTGACGATAATATAATTGACTACCTTCACTCACAGAACCGAGTTTTTCTGCCTGTAATGTAATTCTTAATCCAGGTTCATCTTCACCTGCAGGAGGTGCAGTTTTTAGTGCTTTAAAGTGCCTTATAGAATCGCCTTTACTACTCGGCTCCAATGCGATGTAATCTCCGCTCAGTACAGTTTCAAGACCGGAGACACCAGCAAGTGAAATCTGTGGACTAACGACCCAGAATAAAGTCTCAGTTGTTAAATAAGGCTCAACACTAGGTTGCACATCTGCATGAACAACCACGGAGCTCAGATCATCAGCGATAACAATATCAGTGACTATCCCACCACTAATTCCTCGAAACTTTAATTCTGTTTTACCAATAACAATACCTTTTGCCGTTCGCATTTCAATGGTAATAGGAATTTTTGATTCCAAGATAACTTTTACTACTAACCAACCAGAAATAAGCAGCGCTAAAATAGGCAAAATCCAGATCGGTGAAATATGTAATTCAGCCGTATTTTTTGCCTTTACATGAGGCTTTTGATTTGTATCATTCACATTAATTCTTCATTTATTCTGTACAATTAACCCTAACTTTTGTCCCAAATTAGTCGTGTATCAAAGCTATTTGCAGCAAACATGGTGAGCACAACCATGACACAAAAAGCAGTAACACCCAAACCTGCATCAACAGTCGCAACTTCACCAATCTCAACAATGGCAACGAGCAAAGAAACTACAAAAACATCCAGCATCGACCATTTTCCAAAAAACTCAACAATTCGATACATGCGTGTGCGTTCTCTACGACCCATTTCAATCTTGCCTTGAACTGAAAGCACTAATAATATCAGACCAATAATTTTCAAGAAAGGCACCATAATACTCGCTAAAAAAACTATTACCCCAATCGGATATAAGCCATGCTCAAAAAGGCTAATAATACCAGAAATAATGGTATCTGGCTCTCCTTGTCCAAAGCTCTTAATTGTCATAATGGGTAAAATGTTGGCTGGGATCAATAAAAGCATGGCGGTAATTGTCAAAGCCCAACAACGATTTATCGAATCTTGGAAACGTGAATGTATAGACGCGCCACAGCAACGACATCGGTTGTCCTCTTGATTACTTAGCTTTAAGCAGTATTCACAGAAAATTAACCCAGCCTGCTTTGCTGTCTCTGATATAGGTGGATTATCATGATTTGACATGGAGCATGACTTCCCAAAAATGCTGACGCGAAACGGTGGTGGTTACCAGCAAAGAACAAAACATCATTAAGGTAAAGCTGATCATTCCTGCACCAATACTTACTGTAAAGTTATCTAGTAATTTCACTAAGGCAACTAGGATAGCTAAAACGTAAACTTCCGGCATACCCCATCGAACTAAACGTTGAAAAAGTTTTTGCATCATCGGTAAATAATCTGGATACAGTTTTAAACGTAAGTGTAGTGAAATCCAAAAAGATAAGCCAAGAATAAGGATGGGGAAAAGAATCGCAAATAAAAGCAAACCTAAACCTGCTATCCAGTGAGAAGATGTCATCATCGGTGGAATACTAGCCATTACAGATATCGAACTATATATGCCAAGAGTTCCCATCTTCATGACCGGTAAAAAATAAGCTGGGAACACCATTAATAACCCACTACCACTAACGACCAATGTTTTGGTGACGGAATCACTTCTTCCTTGATATAGCAGGCTATTGCAACGAGGACAGTGAGCTTGTTGATCTTTTATCAGCTGAATCTTTTCAACAAGAAGATCACAATCTGGGCATGCTGTTAACTTATCTAGATTCTGATTATCCATAGCTATTTCATCCTAGGAGCCTCAGTTGGACGAGTTTGAGTGTGTGTTTTTTAGGCTTTGTAGCGCCGACTACAAAGCCTTTCATAGTCATTCTATGTAAGGCTTTTGCCGTCAAGTCAATGATTCTAAAAAACGTGCAATCAAATGCGTAGGCAAACTCACTCAATGGGTGAATACTAATCCTTCTGTAAGTTGTTGTTATAAAGTATATAATCATAATTCATAGCTGGTCAACTGAGGATCCTATGTTCATCACCTGCTATTGATTTTCACCTTGTGGTGGAGTTACTGGTTGTTGGGAACCTTTTTTTCTTGCGTTAAGCCAATCTCTGAACCAACCACCTGCTCACCTTGAACAATAATAATTTCAACGCGACGGTTATAAGCTCTATTCTCACGTGTATCATTAGCTCGAATAGGAATAGTTTCAGCGTGTCCAATGACGTGGAATCGTTTACGATCAAGCTCGTTAGTACTTAGCAACTCTCTAGCAACTGTTGCAGCTCTTGCTCCAGAAAGCTCCCAGTTAGATGGAAACTGTTTCGTATAGATAGGTCGGTTATCCGTATGTCCGGCAATTGAAATTCTGCCAGTGGTATCTTTAAGAATATTTCTAATTTTTCCCAGAACTGGTAAAAAATCTCTTTTTATGGTAGCTAGGCCTGAACCAAAAGAGCCTTGCTCGCGAATTCTAAAAACTAGAAATTTACCTTGAGCCACTATTTCTATCTGACCTGAATCTAATTCATCAGACATCTGCATTGCTACTTCCATCGCCAGATTTTCAGTCTCTTCTGTTGGCTCTTTGCTCTCAGAGGTGATGGTAAATATATTGTTTATTTGTTGAGATTCTTCCAATTCATCATCAATTGCTTCAGCGCTATCATCCTCACCTTCTCCATCATTCTCACCTTGCTTATCAGTGAAATCAAGCGTTTGCCTGTTAGTATCTATAGTTTGTTGATTGACAGCAGTGATTAATGTGGGCTGAGGTTTACCTGGAGAAAATTCCTGAGCAATAACACTGGTACCTTTAGGAATATCCTTTGCTCTAACTTTATTTTGCACACCAAAAGCAGCAGCCATTGAACCAGCAACCTGTTTATATTTTTGAACATCCATTTCAGAGAATGATAAAAGCAGCACGAAGAAACACATCAACAATGCCATAAGATCGGCAAATGTTCCCATGTATGCAGGCAGTCCCTCGGGGGGACAGACTACTTCTTCATCATCAGAATCACTCATTTCTATCCTTGCTAATTATTAAGCTTCTTCGCCCGTTGGACGCTTACTGCCTTCAATATAACCCATTAATGCTTGTTCAATTACTCTTGGATTTTGACCTGATTGGATGGAAAGCAAACCATCAATAATTAAATTACTGGTCATTTTTTCTTCGTCATTTCTTAAAATACATTTTTCAGAAATAGGAATAGCAATCATATTTGCGATAATCGCACCGTAAAGAGTTGTTAGTAGCGCAACCGCCATTGAAGGCCCAATTGTTTTCGGATCATCCATGTTCGCGAGCATAGCAACCAGTCCAATCAAAGTACCGATCATACCCATCGCTGGCGCAACATCACCGAGGCTTTTAAATATGCTTGCTGTTAGAAGGTGTCTCTCACTTGCCATTTTTACTTCGCTGGTAAGAATTTGTTTAACTACATCACCATCATGGCCATCAACCAATAGATTGATACCTTTATTCATAAATTCATTTGGAATTTCAGCACTTTCTAGTGAAAGCAAGCCACCTTTTCGTGCTGCATCTGCAAGTTCTACTATCTTATCAATCAGCTCTTCGGGTGCTTGAGATTTGAAGTTCAGAATTTTCATGCCACCTTTTGCAGCACCAAGAAACTGACCCATGGAAAATTTCATCAAAATAATAAAGTGACTACCAACCGCAACAATAAGCACTGAAGGTACATTGAAGAATAGAATAATATCGCCACCGCTTGAAAGTACCATTGCCATAAGAACCATTGCAAAGGCCCCAACTATTCCTATGATAGTAGCTAAATCCACTACTTACTCCTTGCTAATAAAAAAATTAGAAAAATTCTACATATAAATAAAAGAAAGTTACCTGATGAGGATAGCACCGATTACAAAGAAATGTCAGGCACAGTTAAATAATTGTTAAGGAATACCTTCTTAATGAGAAATAAGTCATTAAAAATGAACTTAATAATGCCTTTCATATAGCAAAATGCAGCTAAATCAGCGAAAATAGCCACCTTTACAAAATTATGATACGCCCTAAAAAGGATAAAATTCCATGGCAAAAGAATCGACACATAATAAGGACTTCGAACAACAACTCTCAGAGCTTGAAACCTTGGTCGAGCATATGGAAAATGGAGACATCAGTCTTGAAAATTCTCTGAAGAGCTTTGAGCAAGGAATTAAATTAGCTCGCTCCTGCCAGAAGTCACTTAAGGAAGCAGAACTTAAAGTTAAAATTTTATTATCGGCAGATAATGCTGAATTATCTGACTTTGAAGAATAGTTTGTGAACTTAAAACCCTCAATAAAAGATTGTCAGCAACGTATTAATTCTGTTCTAGATAAGTACCTACCCGACGAGAATAAAACACCTTCTCGATTGCATCAAGCAATGCGATACGCAATATTAGACGCAGGCAAGCGACTTAGACCGCTACTAGTTTACAGTTGTGGTGAAGTTTTTGGCGCCAATGAAAATGACTTAGACGCTGCAGCTGCAGCAGTTGAATGTATACATGTCTATTCACTTATCCATGATGACTTACCAGCAATGGATGATGATGACTTGAGACGTGGCAAAGCCACTTGTCATATACAGTACGACGAGGCAACAGCTATCCTTGCAGGCGATGCGTTGCAGACGCTCGCTTTCGATATACTTATTAACCACCCTCTCTCAAACAGTGCAGAAGTATTTCGTTTAGATATGCTAAAAGAATTGTCTTTCGCTAGTGGCTCACTCGGTATGGGAGGTGGTCAGATGTTAGATCTTCAAGCCACCAATAAAAAATTACAGCTTGAAGAACTAAAGACAATGCACAAAATGAAAACCGGTGCATTAATTAAGGCAAGCATATCTTTAGGCTTGCACTGTAGTGGTATTGATGACAAAACGACCATAGAATCAATGACAAATTATGGCGAACTGATAGGTCTTGCATTTCAAGTAAAAGATGATATTTTGGATATCGAAGGAGATACCGAAGTTATCGGCAAACCGACTGGCTCTGATACCGCAGCCAATAAATCGACCTTCCCAGCTTTAATGGGGCTAGATTCAGCCAAGAGCTACGCTCAACAACTTGTTTCAGAAGCACTTCAAGCATTGCGCCCTTTATCGTACAATATGGAACGATTACAACAACTTGCAACCTACATTATTGAAAGACACCACTGATTAAATTATGACAAAAGAAGAACAACAATTTTCACTACTCGATAATATTGATTTGCCTGAACAATTGCGAGAACTTGAAGAATCGCAACTCCCTCAGTTGGCAGACGAGCTTAGAGAATTTCTTATTGCTACAATAAGTCAATGCGGTGGCCATTTTGCAGCGGGTCTTGGAACGGTTGAATTAACAATCGCCCTCCATTATTTATTAAATACCCCCGATGATCGGATCATCTGGGATGTAGGACATCAGGCTTATCCACATAAAGTTTTAACAGGTCGTAAAGATAGGCTAAAAAGTATCCGTCAAACCAATGGTTTAACACCTTTTCCAGATCCATTAGAAAGTAAATACGATGCCTTTGCTGTGGGACACTCTTCAACATCAATTAGTGCAGCTCTTGGAATGGCTATTGCTGCTCGTCAACAGGGCATTAAGCGCAAAATAGTCGCAGTCATCGGTGATGGTGCTATGACAGCTGGAATGGCACTTGAAGCAATGAACCATGCTAGTGCTTGTGATATTGATATGTTGGTAATCCTCAATGATAATGATATGTCTATCTCTGAAAATGTTGGTGGGTTAAATAATTACCTATCACGAATTTTCTCAGGAAAAACTTACGCAACATTTAAAGATGGTCACAAAAAAGTTTTCCATAGTCTGCCTGCTATCAACGAGTTTGCCCATCGGGTTGAAGAACATTTAAAAGGAATGATTGTTCCAGGTACATTATTCGAAGAGTTGGGATTCAACTATATAGGTCCAGTTGATGGTCATAACTTATCGACGTTAATAAAAACTATTCGTAATATGTTAAACCTCAGTGGTTGCCAATTGCTTCATATCGGTACAACCAAAGGTAAAGGTTACCCCCCTGCCGAAGCTGATCCCATTGGTTATCATGGTGTTTCTAATTTTGATTCGACAGCGACATCGCTGCCACCAAAAACTAGTATCAGTAAAACTTACTCGAATATTTTTGGTGAGTGGTTATGTGATATGGCGAGTCAAGACCAAACACTTGTAGGCATAACTCCAGCGATGAGAGAAGGCTCTGATATGGTCGAGTTTTCTCGCCAATATCC
>JAAGZM010000174.1 GCA_024206355.1 Gammaproteobacteria bacterium
AAACAGGAAGCCTGAGATAATCAGACGAATTTGCTTATGTGATAATTTTATCATTCAGTAATTATTGCAATTATTAGCAACCATCAAGTATTATGGTTAAGTTGGGTAATTCGTTTTGTAATTGTGTATAAGTTGAACAGTCAATACTAGTAAAATTTATATTCAGTATTGTGAGGCTTTGATATCCATCAGTGAAGTTGTCTATAACTTCAAAAAGAGCAACAAAATTATCGAGTCCACTTCTCTCTTGCAGAGAAATCCCATTTATGTATAGTTCTTCCAAGGGTAATACTGGTGTTGCTAATGACCCTATTGATGAAGTTTGATTAGCACCTAAATCAAGTATTGTTAAGGATGTTAAATTCGTAAGATCTTCAATATCTGCTGTATCTTCAATAATATTATTTGCAAGCTTTAAGGTTGTCAAAGAATTCGGTAAAGAATCGACTGCAATAGTAGCAATAAGGTTGCTACCTAGATCTAGTGTAGTTAATGAAGATAAGTTTGCAATATCAGGAAAATCCTCGCCAATATCTAAACCAACAGAACCATTATCATTATTATTAAGGTTAAGTGTTATCAGTGTTGGGGACAATGTCGAAGAGGTAATAGATGTAATGTTATTATCATTTAATATTAATGTCTTTAGGTTAGTAAAATTTGAAAGAAATGATATATCAATAATATTATTCGAAGATAAATTGAGAACTTCCAAAGAAACCATATCATCTAATTCGGTTTCCAAATCAGCAACAGCAACCTCAGCATTAGACATTGAAAGATGAGTTAGAGTAAAAGTAGACAATAATGAGATATCTATTGTATCGCCTATTTCCGAAGAAGTTACATTATCCAAATATAACTCTGTTAAAAATGGCAATGAAGCTAGTGAAGAAAGAGCAGAAAATTGATTATTTGAAAAATTAATTGTTTTCAAATTAGGTAATTTATCCATTCCTGTGTAATCACCTGCAATCCCATAACCATTACCATCATCACTACAATCAAGAGAGATAAACTCATGGACGTAAGTATATGACTCTGCATCTACATTTTCACTTACACATGTTTCTAAGTTAGGATCATTAAAAAAACTACCTGCTGTTACAACAGGTGGAAGTAAATCTGCAACCAATACTGGGGTTACTGTAACTTTGTGTTCTGTTGTTAACTCAGCATCATTATTATCGGTCACTGTTAAAGTGAACATTAATTCTTCGGAATTAGGAAGAAAATCAGGAATAGGCGATATAAATGATGCTGTAAGGGTATCTTCATCTGTCAATATAACCTCAGTACCTGAGGTTTGGACCCACTGATAATCTGTTACTGTACCATCTATATCTGATGCCTGAGCAGTCAAAGTTACTGGTAATGAAACGCCCACATTCTGGTCATCCGGCATCGTTATAGTGGGAGGATCATTCACAGGCGTGACAGTAATCTCAACTGTTGCAGCCGCCGACTCTAATTCATCATCACTAACAGTATAAGTAAAGCTGTCTGATATAGTCTCTGAGCCATCATGCGTGTAGGAAACTGTGCCATCACCATTGTCTGTCAGGGTACCGTTCGTTGTGGTTGCTGGAAGATTGGTAATTTCTAAATCTGATGTTGCTGTTTCTGCATCGGTATCATTATCGCGAACATTGATAACAACATTGTTACCTTCATCAACTGTGGCTGTATCATCATTGGCAACAGGAGCATCATTAACTGCAACAATGTTTATTGAAACTGAATCCGTTGAAAACTCGCCTATGTCGTCGGTAACAGTTAGCTCGAAAATAGCTGTTTCATCATCAGATATAGACGGTGTCTGGAATGAAGGATTTAATGTATTGTTATTATCAAGCGTAACAGCAGTGCCTTGGGTTTGAGTCCATGAAGTAGAAACAACGTCTCCATTAGAATCACTGGCACTGCCTGATAATGAAACTAATTCGCCTTCTGCAACAGTCTGATCAGTACCTGCATTAGCTGTTGGTAATATATTGTTAAGTAAATCATAATTAATCACTGGAAGATTAGTGGTTTGAAAATTGGCAAAATTGTTGTTTCTGAATCTGATAATCGCAGTAT
>JAAGZM010000175.1 GCA_024206355.1 Gammaproteobacteria bacterium
GGAAAGTACAGTAGAAAAGGAACTAATATCAACAGATATAATATTTGTTCATAAATTATATCTGTAGCATACCAAACCCAGCAATTTCCTAGTAGAAATAGATACGGATAAAGTTGCTTTCCAACGCTAACTTGCATAACTGTAAGGTAATTCTTTCAATTATCATAAGTAAGTCTACTGAGAGCTTATAGATGTAAGATTAAGAGATTTTATGTTGTAAGAAAATCACCTAAATGGCTGTAATTCTAATAGTCCTGCTGTTATTATTTCGTCTACTATAAACAACGGCTCCTAAGAAATGCCCAAGCGATTTATCCAAAAAATATCACCTGATCCAGAGAAACTTAAAAAACATAAGTATTTAAAAGTGTTTGGTGTGTTATTACATGACCCAAATTTGTGGCATTTTAACCGACGTTCAATATCCGGAGCATTTGCTGTCGGGATCTTTTGCGCCTTTATCCCTGTCCCCTTCCAAATGATTTTCGCTGCGGCAGGAGCAATGTTGTTTCACGTAAACCTCCCTGTATCAGTATTAATGGTCTGGTTGAGCAACCCTGTGACCATGCCCGCAATGTTTTATGGCTGTTATCTGTTAGGTGCTTGGATCTTACAAACTCCACCACAGGCTTTTGAGTTCGAACTTAGCTGGCAGTGGCTTACAGAATCACTTGCCCATATCGGCGAACCTTTCTTACTAGGATGTTTAATTGCCGGTGCAGTCAGTTCTCTGACAGGATATTTTGGAATACGCATCTTTTGGCGGCTTTTGATGATCAAAAAATGGAACAGTAGAAAATTTCGAAAGATTTCCTTTCGTAAAGAATAAATACTATTGATGACGATTTAGTCTGAAACCGTTTCTAAATGCCCATTCATTAATTTCAATGTTCTATCCATACGAGCGGCAAGCTTTCTATCGTGGGTGACAATAACAAAACTGGTATCCAATGACTTATTTAACTCAAGTATTAAGCCGTATGTCTCATCTGCCGTCTGTTGATCTAAATTTCCTGTAGGCTCATCGGCTAATACACAGGTAGGATTTGTTACAAGCGCTCTAGCAAGAGAAATTCGCTGGCGTTCTCCACCAGACAACTCACCGGGTTTGTGAGATTGCCTATCTACAAGTCCTACTCTATCGATCAGTTCTAACGCTTTCTTAGTAGCAAGTGCTGGTTTATTTCCTCTGATTAGTAGCGGCATGGCAACATTTTCTAATGCAGTGAACTCTGCCAGCAGATGATGGAATTGATAGACAAAACCTAAATATTGATTTCTAAACTCACCCTGCTTTTTTACATTGAGTTGATGAATATCAGTACCATGAACAATTACTTTTCCATTTGACGGCTGATCAAGACCACCCAATAAATGTAGTAAAGTGCTTTTTCCTGAACCAGACTGTCCAATAATCGCTAAACGTTCGCCCTTGTAGACAGTTAAATCTAGGCTTTTAAGTACCTGAACCTGACTCGCACCATCGTCATAGATCTTTTCTATTTGCTGGCATTCAATGATGATATCTTTATTCATACCGCAATGCCTCCGCAGGCTTTACTCGCGCAGCGCGCCAGGCAGGATAAATAGTTGCTAAAAGGCTCATTAAAAATGCAGAAACAGTAACATTGATCACATCACTCATCTGCAACTGAGTCGGTAAAAAACTAACAAAATAGACATCCCCAGGCAGCAATGAAATACCAAAGTTTTTTTCAGCCCAAGTGACAATGTCAGGCAATGTTAATGAGAGACTGACTCCACCAATTAAACCAAAAAGAGCTCCCATAAAACCATTTAAACTACCTTGAATCATAAATACATTCATAATAGTTGCCGGTGATGCACCAATCGTTCTTAAAATTGCTATATCAGCCTGTTTATCGGTGACTACCATCACTAAGGTTGAAACTATATTGAATGCTGCAACGGCTATAATAAATGTCAGCAGAATAAACATCATCGTTTTTTCCATCTTGATCGCTTTGAACAAGCTACCGTGAGTGTGACTCCAGTCACTGGTATAATGGGGAACGCTGAGTTGCTGAGAGACTTTATAAGCAAGACTTGCTGATTGTAAAACTTGTTCTGACTTTAAACGAATGCCTGACACCTTTTTGCCAAACCGTAGAAGCTTAGCGGCATCTTCAATATGAATAACGGCTAAGTTTGAGTCGACTTCAGCTCGAACCTCAAAAATACCAGTTACAGTAAAGCGTTTCATTCTAGGACTAATATTCACAGGTGTAGCTGTTGTACCTTCAACCACAACCACTGTTATTTTATCGCCAGGAAACATACCAAGACGTCTTGCAATACCACTGCCTAATACAATGCCAAACTCTCCGGCTTTAAGATCTAAAAGATCACCAACAACCATATGTTCATCAATAATAGAAACATTCTGATGAGAGTCTGGAACAATACCTTGGATCATTGCATATTGATTTACGCCATGACCACGAAGCATACCTTGAGTTGCAATATAGGGAGTTGCCGCCTCAACACCAGAAACGGCTTCAGCTTCAGTTTTAACTTGTTGCCATTTCTCTAGTCGACCACCTTCACCAGTAATAATAACGTGAGGAGCCATTCCAAGAATTCTGTCTTGTAATTCACGCTCAAAACCATTCATCACAGACAGTACTGTAATTAATACAGTCACGCCGAGTGCAATTCCAATCATTGAAGCTAGAGCAATGAATGAAATAAAATGGTTTCTACGTTTTGCTCTTGTATAACGAAGTCCTACAAAAAGCGAAACAGGTCGAAGCATATGAATGCCTTAATAAATTTGCAAAAAATGTGATTTGTTGGCGATATTAACAGAGATAAAACAGATATTCTTCACTTAAGCTGTAAATCATAGAAAAATCTGTTATAAATTGTGTATATAATGACAGTAATAAATAAAACAAAGGATAGTGATAATGACTGAATTATCTGCAGATGAAAGACGGAATTATTACCGAATAAAAGACACTGTCGGTTTGACTTATACCGTATGCGCCGGAGATAGTGAAATTCCGACA
>JAAGZM010000026.1 GCA_024206355.1 Gammaproteobacteria bacterium
AATAGAAGAATATACGAAACAATTGGCGTTCGCTACGATGATGCTTATAAAATTGGCGGGATTATCAATGACGTTAAATCAATGCTGCAGAGCCATCCGGAGATTGATCCTAACGCAACTCTTATCGTTAATTTGAATAAATTTGCACCATCGTCTCTCGACTTTTTTGTATATACATTTACAAAAACGACTGATTGGGTGAGGTTCCACGAAATAAAGCAAGATATTATGATGAGAATAATTAGTATTATTGAAAGTAAAAACGCTGAAATAGCATTCCCAACATCTACAGTTCACTTACAAGATATCCCAGAGCTCTTTACCACTTCTTCAATTTCAGCTTCCTCTGATATTGCTTGAGTTTGCTCTTCGCTTGCCTGAGTTGCATTTTGCACTGCTTGAACTTGTTCTTTAGGCTTATCATCAAGATCTAACAATTGTATCAACTCTTCAACTATTTCTAGTTGTTGCGGAATATAAGGATCTTCTACTCAAAACTCGATTAGTTTTTCTTTTGCACAGAGATAACTTTGCTTTGCTGTTCCAAGTTGCTCATCATTTGCTGTTTGGTGGCCAATTTTAATATGTCCTTCAGCATCAAAGCGGATTAAGGTTCTCTGCACTGATGGCAATAACTGTGGTAGGTTGCATCATCCTAGAATCCTCAGTTGACCGGCTCTGAATTATGATTATGTACTTTATAACAGCAACTTACAGAAGGATTAGTATTCACCAATTGAGTGAGCTTGCCTACGCATTTTATTGCACGTTTTTTAGACTCATTGACTTGACGGCAAAAGCCTTACATAGAATGACTATGAACGGCTTTCTAGTCGGCGCCACTAAGCCTAAAAAACACACACTAAAACGCGTCCAACTGAGGATTCTAGGTTAAAGCAGTGGTGCAATTACCAGACTTACAATCGCCATAACGTTTATTAAAATATTCATTGATGGACCAGAAGTATCCTTGAAAGGATCACCAACTGTATCGCCAACAACTACTGCAGAATGAGTATCTGAACCTTTGCCACCAAGGTTACCTTTCTCAACAAACTTCTTAGCATTATCCCAAGCACCACCAGCATTTGCCATCATTAGAGCCATCAAGACACAACCTAGAAGAGCTCCACCTAACATGCCACCTAGAGATTCAGCACCAAGGCCAAACCCTACAACAGCAGGAGAACCTACAGCAATAACACCTGGAAGAATCATTTTCTTCAAAGCTGCACTAGTTGCAATATCAACACATTTTTTAGTATCTGGATCTGCAGTTCCTTCAAGTAAACCTGGAATCTCTCTGAATTGTCGACGAATTTCGTGGATCATTTCAAAGGCTGCATCGCCTACCGCAGTCATCGTGATTGATGCGATTAAAAATGGCAACATACCACCGATAAACATACCGATAAGTACCAATGGATTATCAAGCTGTAAGCTAAAGCTTGCATCTGAGACTTTCATCACTTCAATGAACGCAGCAATAATAGCTAATGCAGCAAGTGCAGCAGCACCAATCGCAAAGCCTTTACCGATAGCTGCTGTTGTATTACCTAACTCATCTAAAGAATCAGTAATTTCACGGGTTTCTTTTCCAAGCCCCGCCATCTCAGCAATACCGCCTGCATTATCAGCCACTGGTCCATAGGCATCAATTGCCATTGTTATACCAACTGTCGCTAACATACCTACAGCAGCAATACCTACACCATATAAACCAGCATAAAAAGTTGAAACAAAGATAATTGCACAAATTGTTAAGATAGGCATAACAACTGATTCCATGCCTACAGAAAGACCTGTAATCATCACTGTTGCAGGACCTGTTTCTCCTGATTTAGCAATCTTTCTTACTGGTGAAGCTGAAGTATAGTATTCAGTAATCAGTCCAATAATGATGCCGCCAACTGCTCCAGCTAGAACTGCATACCAGATGTTAACGCTGATATTTTCCATTTGGATAAATACATAAGCAGCTACAACGAATAATACCGCAGCACCAATAGTACCTGCGCGTAAAGCAACTTCAGGGCTCTTGCCAGACATCATCTTCACAACAAAGATTCCAAGGACAGAACAAATCAAACCAACAGATGCAAGACCCAATGGTAGTGCCATTAGCGCATTTTTAGCACCTAAGTCAGAAATTGTCATTGTTGATGCAATTGCTAAACAAGCGATCATCGCTCCACAATAAGATTCGAAAATATCGGATCCCATTCCAGCAACGTCACCAACATTATCACCAACGTTATCAGCAATAACACCTGGGTTACGTGGATCATCCTCAGGAATGCCTGCTTCAATCTTTCCAACTAAGTCAGCACCAACGTCAGCACTCTTGGTGAAGATACCGCCACCTACTCTAGAAAATAGAGCAACAGTTGATGCACCCATTCCAAAACCGTGGATAATATGAGCAGTTTGTGGGTCACCACCGTATATATAATAAAGTGTACCTAAGCCGATAAGCCCAAGCGAAGCAACTGATAGCCCCATGATTGAACCACCAAAGAAGGCGATAGTCAGGGCAGTTGGTGCACCTTTTGTATGTGCAGCATTTGTTGTTCGTACATTTGCTTTTGTTGCAGTAAACATACCGATATAACCAGCAAGCGATGAAGTTACCGCTCCTACGATAAATGCGAGCGTAGTATCTTTGCCTAGGGAAAAAGCAAGAAGTGCAACTAGTACCGCTGCAAACATTCCTAGCATTTTATATTCCCGGTGCATAAATACCATTGCTCCGGCATGAATAGCATCACCAATTTTAGTAATATTTTCACCACCTGAAGGGTATTTTTTTACAACACCGTAGATAATAAAAGCAATAATTAATCCTACAACACCTAGTACAGGCGGTAGATAAAGTTGTTCTAACATATTAGTTTCTCACTAACTTAATTCAAATCTCAAGGCGACTGGCATCACCCTCCCCAATTTCTGATACGCAGTGTAAACAACCACGAGGTAATTGTATAGAAAGAATTCCAATATTCTTACTTTGGATATTGCCCTGAAACATATATAATAGGTGTAATTCATAATATTCAAGGAAGTAAAATCAAAATGAGCCTAAATGCAGTTAAATCCGGTGAAGATATCCCCAATGAGGTAAATGTAATTATCGAAATACCCGCCCACTCTGATCCAGTTAAATATGAAGTAGAAAAAGAGTCAGGAGCGATATTTGTCGATCGATTTATGGCAACCTGCATGCACTATCCCTGTAACTATGGTTATATCCCACATACTTTGTCAGAAGATGGTGACCCTGTAGATGTACTAGTACCTACACCATTCCCAATTATCCCAAGTTCAGTAATTTCATGTCGTCCAGTAGGCGTGTTAGTGATGACAGATGAATCAGGCCCCGATGCAAAAATCCTTGCTGTTCCTGTTGATAAGCTTTGTTATGACTACCGTGGCATAGAAAACTACACAGAAATGCCCCAGATGCTTCGCAATCAAATTACCCACTTTTTCGAACACTACAAAGATCTAGAAAAAACAAAATGGGTAAAAATCGACGGATGGAAAGATGTAGCAACAGCTAAAAAAGAAATCCTAGAATCAGTAGAAAGATACAATAACACCCCCGAAAAACCAGCATTCTAAGG
>JAAGZM010000027.1 GCA_024206355.1 Gammaproteobacteria bacterium
TAACCTCATCTGTCATACTCGCCAAAAGCGTATTACGTTGCTTAATCGTCATATCACCATCAGCAACAATCGAATTAAGCAATATCTTAATATTAACTTCTTTATCAGAGCAATCCACACCACCAGCATTATCGATAAAGTCAGTATTCGCACGACCACCATTGAGCATATATTCGATACGCCCTCTTTGAGTCATACCTAAGTTTCCGCCTTCGCCAATAACTTTACAACGTAATTGAGAACCATTGATTCTGACTGAATTATTTGCCTTATCACCTACATCAACATTTGTTTCTTCAGTACATTTTACATAAGTACCAATTCCGCCATTCCAGAAAAGATCAATGTCAGCCTTTAAAATTAAGTTTATAATTTTATTCGGCGTAAGTTCCTTCTCTTTAGTATCTAGCAGTGTCTGCATTTCAGGAGACAACTTGATAGACTTACTCGATTTCAAGAAAACACCACCACCTTTAGAGATTAAATTCTTAGAATAATCTTCCCAACTTGATCGAGGTAATTCAAAAAGTCGCTGACGTTCCTTATAACTCTTTGCAGCATCAGGATTAGGATCAATAAAGATATGCATGTGGTTGAAAGCAGCTTGCAGCTTGATATGCTCAGACAACAACATACCATTGCCAAATACATCTCCCATCATGTCGCCAATACCCATACAGGTAAAATCTGTTTTTTGGCAATCAACACCCATTTCACGAAAATGTCGCTTGACAGATTCCCAAGCGCCGCGAGCAGTAATGCCCATTTTTTTATGATCATAGCCAACACTTCCACCAGAGGCAAAAGCGTCGTCTAACCAAAAGTCATATTCAACAGCAATATCATTAGCAATAT
This sequence comes from Gammaproteobacteria bacterium, assembly GCA_024206355.1. Taxonomy (GTDB): domain Bacteria; phylum Pseudomonadota; class Gammaproteobacteria; order Enterobacterales. The sequence continues at coordinate 856 of JAAGZM010000027.1, forward strand.
CTGAGAATGTAGCAGTACCTTTATCAGCAGCAACAACCAAATAAGGATCATCAGGATCGTGACGAACCACATCTACCGGTGGTTTAATACCGTCACCGACATAGTTATCAGTAATGTCCAACAAGGCCTTAATGAAGGTCTTGTAGCAATTAATGCCTTCTTCCATGAAAGCTTCACGCCCTTGCATTTTGTAAAGTTGTTTACAGAAAAAACCTCCTTTTGCACCAACAGGAACAATCACCGAGTTTTTCACCTGTTGCGCTTTAACAAGACCTAAGATTTCTGTTCGGAAATCTTCACGTCTATCGGACCAACGTAATCCACCTCTTGCTACTTTCCCACCGCGAAGATGTACACCTTCTACTCTAGGTGAATAAACAAATATTTCGAACATGGGCACAGGTTGAGGAACTTCAGGAATAAGCTTAGGATTTAACTTAAACGAAATATAGTTTTTACTGCTTCCGTTAACATCTTTTTGGAAATAGTTGGTTCTAACTGTTGCACTGATAACATCAATATAACGAGATAAAATTCTATCTTCATCGAGATTACTAACCGAACTCAACATGTTACGAATTTTTCTGGAGCGTTTTTTGAAATCGACACCGTCGAGTTTCGGTCCATCTAACTTAAAACGGTCATTAAATAAATCAACTAAACTTCTGACAATTTTAGAATGCTTAATGAGCGTTTCTTCAATGTAGCTTTGACTAAGATTAAAGCCAATTTGCAACAAATATTTTGCATAACCCCGAAGCATACTAGTTTCACGCCAATCGAGTTGTGCAGCGAGTATGAGTTTATTAAATCCGTCATTCTCAGCATTACCATTCCAAACTTGAGCAAATGTTTCTTGAAACTTATCCTTAATTTTATCAAAGTTAATCGTTTCACCAGACTTAACTAGCATATGGAAATCAAGTATCCAACGGTCAACATCATCGCCACCCTTTATCTCATAAGGGATCTCACCAAGCACATTACAGCCCATATTTTCTAGCATTGGTAAGACATCAGAAAGCGGTGAAGGTGTATCAAGATTAAATAATTTAAAACGAATACGGTCACTAGTTTCTTCTTGGGGACGATATAGGATCATTGATAAAGGATTATCGTTACCTAATTTTTGCATATGCCTAATATCATGAACTGCGGTTTGCTGAGAAGATTCTTTTTCGTAACCCGGAGGGAACGCATCACCATAAATTGTATCTAGTTGTATACCTTCCTCTTCACCAAATTCATTTTTTAACGCTTCAGTTAGATTATCTTGCCAGCTCTTAGATGCTTCTTTAAGTTCGTGCTCGAGTTGAACAATATCAATATGAATATTTTCCGAGTTTTTTACATTAATTTGGTAGAGAGTTCTTGCAACAATTGATTCTGAAAAATAGGTGGTTGACTGTACATCCCCGAACCCACCAAAATGATTTTTTAAGATCTTGGTAAACTTCAAGCGAAGTTTAGTGTTATATAACTCTCTAGGTACGAATACGATACAAGAGAAAAAACGACCAAAAGGATCTCGTCTAACAAATAAGCGTATTGCTGGACGCTCTTGCATATGTAAAATGCCCATTGATATCTCAAGTAACTTTGCCACACCTATTTGAAAGAGTTCATCTCTTGGATAATTCTCTAATATGTGAGCAAGTACTTTACTGTCGTGCCCATTAGGAGATAAGTCTGACAGTTTCATGACTGAATTTACTTTATCCCTTAATAGTGGGATAGACCGTGGGCTTAAGTTGTAAGCCGCAGATGTATAGAGACCATAGAATCGGTGTTCTCCAATAACATTCCCTTCATCATTAATGCGTTTCACACCAATGTAATCTATATAAGCAGGCCTGTGGACGGTTGATAGTGTGCTAGTTTTGCTAGTAATCAAAATAGTCGTATTATTTAGAGCAAGCTTCTGAGCAGGTTTAGGTAATATCGATAACAAATATTCGCGCTGCTTTACATTAACAACCTTTTTAAGGCCATAACTATTTTCAGCCTCTGGTGTTAACAAATAATTACCGCGTACTGACTTAACATTATAATAACGATAACCCATAAAGGTAAAATGGTTATCGCCTATCCATTTCAAAAAGTCTAAAGCTTCATTTAAAGAAGTCTTTCTTTTGGGAAACTTTGATTTTGAAACTTCATCTATAACCTCAGATAGTTTTTCACACATTGGGACCCAGTCTTCAACTGTCACATACACATCATCAAGAACTTTCTGAAGGTTCTTTTGTAATTCTTGTAATACTACATCATCAGTTTGTCGATCAACTTCGATGTACATGGGTGTTTCAGTGATAACTTCTTTGTCTTCATGTAACACCTCAAGTCCAGTGATTTTTCCAGCTTTACTCCGAGTAAAATAATAAGAAACATGAATCATCAAATGGGTATTCAAACCTAACCGGTTCAGCTCCATACGAATCGAGTCAACCATAAAAGGCATATCAGTGTGCAATAATTCAATAACCGTATGCTTGCTTGTCCAGCCATGCGCTTCGATAGTTGGGTTAGCAACTCTCACTTTTCCTTTGTCAGCTGGAATGTTGCCTTGACTAAAATTCCACAAACTTAAGATAGAAGCATATAATTCCTCGGCATTTCTATCGATTAAATCAGCTTCTGACACAGAGTTATAAAAATGTTTACTAAATCGTGTGACAAGCGCAGCTTGAGTCTTACTCAATTTTCTATTGATTATTTTAGTCACTTTCTCTAGTAATATTGGTGACTTTAGAGGAGCTCGATCAATCATAA
>JAAGZM010000176.1 GCA_024206355.1 Gammaproteobacteria bacterium
AAGGAACGATGCGTTTTTTAATGCCAACGATTTGTGGCCGTTGCCGAAATTACACATAACGAATCGTCCAACCCGACCTTTTTATACGCCGCGCCGCTTCGCTATGCTCTGTATAAAAAGGCCGGTTAACTCAAACGTTATGTGTCAAAGAAATGAAGCGAGCAAAGTGTATAATTTGTAATAGTGAAATACCCTGGTGGCAAAAGCTTTTGTCCAACAATCGTGTGGGCATTGAGTGTCGAAATTGTCATTCTGTGATGAAGCATTCTAATCACACAGTCTGGCTCGCGCTTGGTTTTGCATTGGCATCCGTAATTTGCATTGCTCAATATAAGTTTGATTTTGCCAGTATAATTTTTCTTGCCGGCTGGGTGCTTTCTGTTGGCATTGCTGTTCTAATTATGGGGCGTGCAAAACTAGAGCTGGTATATGAAAATATGCATTTCACAAAAAACACATAACAAGCGCAATCACGCAGAAACCAAAACCTACGCTCCTACGTCGCTACAGTTTTGGTCCTGGTGTTGCGGGCGTTA
>JAAGZM010000177.1 GCA_024206355.1 Gammaproteobacteria bacterium
GTGACGAAACAACTTGCCAGAATAATGGGTATTGATTTAATTCGTTTTGATATGTCTGAATATATGGAAAGACATACTGTATCAAGGCTTATTGGTGCTCCACCAGGTTATGTTGGTTATGATCAAGGCGGTTTATTGACCGAAGCTGTTAATAAGACACCGCACGCTGTGTTATTGCTGGATGAGATTGAAAAAGCTCATACGGATGTTTATAACATTCTGCTGCAAGTTATGGATCACGGGACACTAACTGATAATAACGGTAGAAAAGCCGATTTTAGAAATGTGATCATGGTAATGACAACTAATGCAGGAGCAGAGGAATTAGCGAAGGCATCGATTGGTTTTGTGGATCAAGATAAAACCACAGATAACCAAGAAGCGATTAAACGGGTATTTTCTCCAGAGTTTAGAAATCGTCTTGATGCAACAGTTTGGTTCAAACCACTTGATACAGAAATTCTCTACTCAGTGGTTGATAAGTTTATTGTCGAATTACAAACTCAGCTTGATGATAAAGGTGTCAGCATTGAAGTTGATGATAAAGCGCGTGCATGGCTTACCAAAAATGGTTTCGATGAGAAAATGGGTGCAAGACCTATGGATCGCTTGATCAGAGATTCAATTAAAAAGCCATTGGCCGATGAAATTCTCTTTGGAGCTTTATCAAAAGGTGGGCAAGTTAAAGTCAGTACGGATGATGACGGTTTGCACTTTGATATACAGTCTCACCCATCAACGGCGCTTGTTAAAGTTGACTGATCGGTTGAACAAGTTTTTGAAGGTTGTATTAACGAGCCCTGAAAACAATACGGCCTTTAGACAGGTCGTAAGGTGTTAACTGAACCGTTACGGTATCTCCAGTAAGAATTCGAATGTAGTGCTTACGCATTTTCCCAGATATATGCGCAGTTACAATGTGTCCATTTTCAAGCTCTACACGAAACATAGTATTAGGCAATGTTTCCTGTACCGTTCCTTGCATTTCAATATGTTCTTCTTTAGCCATTTTATCTCGCCAGTATAGTCAATGAGTTGTCTGCTTCCACAGCGCGCGTATCATGCCTGAATTTAGCCTGAGAAGCAAAGAAAAAGTTTTATACTATGAGTTGCCATCAGTGCTGGAACAATCTTTGAGTGTAATATCAAGTAAATGATAATTACATAAAGTATGCCATAATCCATCTATGAAAAATAATAAAATGTACTCAGGATATCAATATCCTGCCCAAATTATCGTAACTTCTCAATAAGTCCGTGCATTTAAACGGCATTACAATAATATTCAGCAAATGAAAACTTTTTACTCGTCGTAAAATAATATTCCACATATCTTATGTAGTTGATGCAATAGCCGTTTGGAGCAGAGCCTAACGTTGCCACTGTTTATTTATGAATTGCTCCACAGGTCGATAATTTGTTTTATAGTTCATTTTACTACATTGGTTAATTTGATAGCCTAGATAGAGATATTCTAATCCATTAGTTTTAGCAAATTGAATCTGTTTTAAGATAGCTAATTTCCCAGGGCTGAACCTGTTATACTCAGAATCGAAATAACAATAAACCGCTGATAATCCATCAATTAATTTGTCATAAACAGCGCAAGCGATAAGTCTAGAGTCATCACGAATTTCCATAAATTGATTATCGGCCCAATTGGATAAAAGGAAGCTTTTAAACAGTTCTCGAGTAGCCGGATGCATGTCGCCACCTTTATGTCTTTTGTTAATATATGATTCATAAAGTTCGTAATGTTCATCTGAGTCAACTGCATTAAAGTGAATATATTCAAAGTGTTGAGCCCTTGCAAGGCAACGTTTTTGATTTTTACTAAATGTCATTTTTTCAATCGGAATTCGTACCGATATACAAGAGTCGCATGAAGGGCAGGATGGTCGATATAAATATTCACCACTGCGTCTGAACCCTAAGCGACTCAGATGGGTGTACATTTGATCGTCGGGAATTCTTACTGGATCAATAAACTGAGTGACGGCTTTTTCTCCATCTAAATATGGGCAATCATGCTCAGGTGTTTGATAAAGCTTTATTTTGCTCATAAATTTTGTTGTTGCCACATATCTTTGGATTGAGGGTAGTCAACACATTTTTGCAATTGCTCTGTAAATTCAGAACGAAGAATATTTCTGCTACCAAGCGATGTTAAATGGGCATTAGGCACCTGGCAATCAATCATAAGAAACTCATATTTTTTCAAAAACTGAACAAGTTGATACAAAGCTACTTTTGAAGCATCAGAAACTTTACTAAACATAGATTCCCCAAAGAAGAACTTTCCTTGCGAAATTCCATATAGCCCACCGACCAATTCACCGTCAAGGTATACGGAAATACTGTGAGCAGATCCAAAGTGATGAAGCTCAAGATAGGCAACTTGCATTTCATTGGTAATCCATGTGCCTTCTTGATGCTCTCTACTCTTTGCACATTGGTACATCACTTCTTCAAAATCTTTGTTTAAGAATACCTCAAAATTACGGTTTCGAATGCTTTTGGCTAGGCTTCGACTAACCTTTAACTCATTAAGATATAAGACAGCCCGTGGGTTTGGTGACCACCAAAGAATAGGATCCCGATCTGAGTACCATGGAAATATTCCATTTTGGTAAGCCAACATTAACCTTTCCTTTGATAAATTCCCGCCCACAGCTAATAAGCCATTAGGTTCTTCTAATGCAAATTCTGTGTCTGGAAAAATAATCTCGTCATCCAGTAAAAAGGGCAGTTTATCTTGGTGTGTCATAATTAATTTTGAGTGTTGATACCAATTGTCTCTAATATCGAATACTATTCGCTTTTATTTATTATAATCAAATTTAACGAAATAGGCAGTATTGATGCAACTTAATGAAATGGGTTTACAAATTGGTACCATGTTGCAAATCCATTTATTTGATGATGAAACACAATGGTATACTGTACAACTAATCGGGTATCACCATGATTATGGGCTAATTATATCTGCCCCTAAATCATCAGGTTCTGAGTTGGCAATGATTTTAAGAGATGATCAGCCTCTGAATATTCGAATCAAATCAAATAAAGCCGCCGCTACATTTCGATGCAATATTGTAGAAAAACGCATGAAGCCTTATCCTCATATTCACCTTTCTGCTCCTAGTGAAATAGAAAGTGTGACGGTCGAACAGGTTGAGATGATTGCTTTAGAGCAAGAGATCACTTTTATCAATGATGATGAAGACAGTCACTCTACTCAGACTGAGTTATCAGGTATTAGCCTGTATGAAGCGCGCATTCAACATGCAGAGAGATTAGCTGATGAAGGACAACGAGCAAGCGTTACTATGAGCTTTAGTTTTGCTGACAAAAATAATGTAATTGTTTTAGAAGGCATCATAAGTAGTGTCAGTGAAATTTCTGATTCAGGAGAACAAACCCTGACACTCTCTTACAAAAAACTTGATCAAAGTGACAAAATATTATTACATGCCTATATTTACGAACGGATGCTCGTTAATTTTAAAATAATTGATGATCCTGCCGATCATGTATCTAGGTCAAGCATCTAGATCAAGCATCTAGATCATCAAGGTATCTTTCAGCATCCAATGCTGCCATACAACCCATTCCTGCTGAGGTGACTGCTTGACGGTATATCTGGTCACAGACATCACCTGCGGCGAAAACACCTTCAACACTGGTTTGTGTTGCATTGCCTTCAAGTCCAGACTTCACTTTGAGATAGCCGTTACTCATTTCTAATGTAGGGGCAAAGATACCTGTATTTGGTTTATGTCCAATAGCAATAAATACACCTTGCAGGTCAATAGATTCAATACTGTCATCTTTGGTGGAACGTATATTCATTCCTGTAACACCCATA
>JAAGZM010000178.1 GCA_024206355.1 Gammaproteobacteria bacterium
CCAGAAATGCTAAAGCAATTAAACTTTGATACTTATATAACTAATGATCTATCAATTGTTGCCATAGGATCTGATGATTTAATAGCAACCACAAAAAAACTGTTTGCTGAACAAGCCAACAAACAGTTTCTGATAAAGTTTAAAAGTAACTGAATCTATGCCCTTTCTACTTCATGATGCAAGCTTATAGCTAGCCCTTCGTGTATTCAGCTAGAATGGTTGAAGTAGTAAGGATATATAATTACTGCATGTTGTGATGTTCTTCTAAATTCATGTCATTTGCATCTAGTTTTAATCCATTATCCTCTGCCTGATCAAGCTTAATCATTAAACGTAAATCGTTGGGAGAATCAGCATGTTTTAAAGCATCTTCATAAGAAATATCACCAGCCTTAAAGAGTTTAAATAATGACTGATCGAAGGTTTGAAGACCTAACTCATTCGATTTTGATATTAACTCTTTTAATAGATGTATTTCACCTTTACGAATATGATCAGACATCAGTGGAGTATTGATCATCACCTCAATTGCCGCTTGACGCCCTTTTCCATCTGGAGTAGGGATAAGCTGTTGAGCAACAATGGCTTTCAAGTTCATGGATAAATCCATTAATATCTGATTACGTCTATCTTCACTAAAGAAATGCAATATTCTATCTAAAGCCTGATTGGCATTATTTGCGTGTAAGGTACACATACAAAGATGACCTGTTTCTGCAAAGGCTATGGCGTATTCCATAGTTTCCGGAGTTCGTACTTCGCCAATAAGAATTACATCTGGTGCTTGTCGAAGCATGTTCTTAAGAGCAACTTCAAATGAATCGGTATCAATTCCCACTTCACGCTGGGTAACAATACATTTGTCATGGTTATGAATAAATTCAATTGGGTCCTCAATACTAATGATATGACCCGTTGTATTGCGATTTCTATAACCAATCATTGCTGCAAGAGATGTGGATTTACCAGTACCGGTTGCTCCAACCATGATTACAAGACCACGTTTTGTCATTGCAATATCATTGAGAATTGGCGGCAACTTTAATTCATCAGTTGTAGGAATCTGAGTCTTAATACGTCTTAAAACCATTCCAATATGGTTTCGCTGTTGAAATGTGCTAACTCTGAATCGCCCAATACCATGAGCAGAAATAGCAAAGTTACATTCGTGAGTTCGAGAAAAAGTTTTACGCTGATCTTCATTCATTACACTCAAAGAAACTTCTCGAGCTTTTTCTGGAGACAATACTCGTTGAGTTACAGGAACAACTTTCCCATTAATTTTAATACTTGGAGCAGCACCAGCAGTTATAAACAGATCTGATGCCTGCTTACTGACCATTAATTTTAATAGCGCTTCAAAATCCATCAGTGGTTCCTTAATATTTCTTAGAAGTCTTCCCTGTTTTTAGCTTTATCACGGGCATCTTTCCGAGTGATTAATCCTTTGCCTAGTAATTCTTTCAAACACTGATCTAATGTCTGCATACCAACATTTAAACCGGTTTGAATAGAGCTATACATCTGTGCGACTTTATCTTCTCTAATAAGATTTCTGATCGCAGGTGTTCCAATCATAATTTCATGGGCAGCTATTCGTCCACCTCCGACTTTCTTCATTAGCGTCTGTGCAATTACCGCCTGCAGTGATTCAGACAACATAGACCGAACCATACCTTTTTCAGCAGC
>JAAGZM010000179.1 GCA_024206355.1 Gammaproteobacteria bacterium
ATACATAATCAATTGTTGACCTAGAACAGGTATATAAGTTATTTAATAAGTAACTATTCCGCGTGATTTCTTAATAAAACACAAAAATAGATTGACACCCTTTTGGCGTTTTTATTCGAAAAAACCACTCATCTATAATAGCTCTTTAACTAGGATCCTCAGTTGGACGCGTTTGAGTGTGTGTTTTTTTTAGGCTTAGTGGCGCCGACTAGAAAGCCGTTCATAGCCATTCTATGTAAGGCTTTTGCCGTCATGTCAATGAGTCTAAATAACGTGCAATCAAATGCGTAGGCAAACTCACTCATCGGATGAATACTAATCCTTCTGTAAGTTGCTGTTTTGAAATACATAATCATAATTTTGAGCCGGTCAACTGAGGATTATAGGTTGAAGGATTAATTAACTATGAATCAGATGTCTTGAGATTAATGGATAATCCAGATGTGCCCTTTACTAACAATCTTTGGAAAAGTGATATTCGTATGACAAAAGTTCAACAAAAAATTTCAGGATGTTTTCGAAGTATGAAAGGTGCTGAAATATTTTGTCGAATTCGTGGTTATTTATCGACTTGTCGAGAGCATAGTGTAAGCTCTAGTCATGCAATGAATTTAATATTCGAAGGAAAGTTACCTGAGTTTGTCGGTAGACTTTCCTGAATTACGTTGAATAGTTAGCTTAATAAAAGGTATAAATCCTTTTTTAATAGTGTCCACAATTTCAGATTGACAAAGTTCTTCTCCTGCCTGAGTCTTATTGCATCGAACTTCCAGAACAAAACGAGACTCTTTATCATTATCGCTATTAACTTTTGTCACCATGATTGAAATATCGTGATCTTTTTTAGGCTTACGCATCATAATAGTAGATTTATTAGTCCAGGCCAGTTCAGTTGTTGAGTTTTCACTGGCATAGAGTAATCCTGCTTGCCAAGCAAGATCACAGTTCTCATTGGATGTGCAATTGTATATTACTGTTTGTGAATCGTCGATTGGCAATTCACCTGGACTAAACCTTCGTAGCTGTTCAGCAGCTTTTAACTCACTGAAACGAGCAATACTGACTGAGTAACGTTCATTGGTGCTAACCTTTAACTTTTCAACCACATCAACTTCATCTTTCTCTCTCTTAATTAGTTCTTTGAAACCATCTACTTCATCTAATATTTTCTGACTAATTTCCTTTCCAAGTCGCTCATCACGGGCAGCTCTAGCCTGAGCATCTTCTAACTGTCGAGTCAACCTTAGAATATATTGTTTTAACAAATTAATATCTCTGTCCTTGGCAAACAACTCATTATCTCTCGCTCGCTCAATATCAGAAATGTCGGTATAGCTATTAATAAGAATAAAGTCGAGCTGTTGCTGCTCTATTAATCTTTGTCTTTCTTTTTCTATTTTTGCCTTGTTTTTGAACTCTTCCATCAGTTGCTGTTGTGTTTTTCTTGGTGCAACCTTCTCAAGTACAACGCCCATTTCATTCACAATGTCATAGCCAAGCTGTGATATTTCGGGAGGCAGTGTTGAACTGACTACTTTCTTGCCTGCAGCATCGGTAAAACGATAAAATTTCGCAGCACTCACTTCAGTCATAAACAGTACTGAAATAATGAGAGCAATAAATATACTTATCAAAGGCTTGTTCAAATCAAAATCCTTACAGTTATACTTTTCTCAATCAGATATACCATAATCTATTCTATATTGTTGAATGCGGTCGATCAAATCTTCTTTTAAGTTCTGTTTTACCAGATATTGGTAAATATTTTCAAGTCGAATAATCGCTGTCACAGGAATATTGAAGTCTTGCTCAACTTCTTGAATAGCTGAGCGTTCACCTTTTCCTTTCTCCTGGCGATCTAGCGCAACGACCACTCCTGCAGGCTCAGCGCCAGCATTACGAATCAAATCCATTGCTTCACGAATCGCAGTACCTGCAGTAATCACATCGTCAATAATTAATACTTTACCTTGCAATGGAGCACCAACTATTTCTCCACCTTCACCATGTTGCTTCTTCTCTTTTCGGTTAAAGCACCATGGAATATCGAGTTGATACTTATCATAGAGAGCAACAGCTGTGGCTGCCGCCAGTGGGATGCCTTTATAAGCAGGGCCAAAAAACACATCAAATTTAACACCAGAATTGACAATAGCTTCTGCATAAGCTCGACCTAGACGAAATAGGTCCTGACCAGACTGAAAGTTACCAGCATTAAAAAAATAGGGACTTACACGACCCGATTTTAATGTAAAACTACCAAATTTAAGTACATCTTTTTCGATTGCAAAATTAAGAAAATCTTCCTGAAATGGTTGCATTTTCTACCCCGCACTCAATGTCGAATGTTGAATATCAACAATTTCACGTATACCTAGCTTAGCATAATCAAGCATTTGAGCTAACTCATCTGTACTAAAACTACCATTTTCTGCTGTACCTTGAATTTCGATAAGCCCACCATCTTCTGTCATCACAACATTCATATCAGTTCCGCAAGTTGAGTCTTCAATATAATCCAAGTCCAGAACTGCTTCTTCACGCACAATGCCAACTGAAATAGCTGCAATCATTTGTTTCAGAGGATTATTCTTAATCTTTTTGTTTGTTCGCATCCAATTTAGCGCATCAACTAAGGCAATACAAGCTCCTGAAATAGATGCCGTTCGTGTACCTCCATCGGCCTGTATAACATCGCAGTCAAGCTGGATGGTAAAATCGCCAAGCTGGCTCATATCAACAGCAGCTCTCAGAGAACGACCAATCAGGCGTTGAATTTCTAAAGTTCGACCACTTTGCTTACCACGAGAAGCTTCTCGGCCAGAACGTGTGTGTGTCGCTCTAGGCAACATCGCATACTCAGCAGTAATCCAACCTTGTTTTTTACCCTTCAAAAAACGAGGTACACCATCAATAACACTAGCATTGCATAGAACTTTAGTATTACCAAACTCAATGAGTACTGAACCTTCGGCATGACAAGTATAATTTCTAGTCACTGTAATTGGTCGAAGCTGATTAACCGTACGTCCATCATGCCGCATTATATATTCCTGTCTTATAAAAAATTAAATTGTGGCAAATATTATAACCTTATTCAATCTGTTCAACCATTTTTTAGGGTACAATATCGGCAGTTTTTTAATGACGGAGTTTATAAACCCATGATTTATAGTATGACAGCCTTTGCAAGAGCCAGTGAAAATAATGATATTGGTAATGCCCAGTGGGAAATTCGTTCCGTTAATCAACGATTTTTAGATATGAATTTTCGTCTACCAGAAGTCTTAAGGCATTTGGAAATGCCTATTCGCGAAAAGGTTCGTAAAAAATTGAGTCGCGGTAAATTAGATATCAACTTGCATTTTTCAACATCGAGCAGTAATACTTCGTCATTGTCAGTCAATGAAAATCTGGTTAAATCATTACAGCATACTCACTTGAAAATTGCTGAAATGGCCGGTAATCACGATATTTTATCTTCTCTCGATATAATGCAATGGCCAGGAGTGCTTCAAGAACCTGAGGCCGATGAAAAGCAGCGTGATTCATTTATTTTAAAGCTTTTTGATGAGGCGCTAGAACAACTCATTTCAGCGAGAGCTAGAGAAGGTAAAGCTATGAAGCAACTACTGCTCGATAGAATTATATTGATCAGTGAACAGGTAGCCATGGTTAGAGGTGAAATGCCGCTCATTATTCAGTGGCAGAATGACAGAATTATTGAACGCTTTAAAGAAGCAAAACTAGAGCCGGATCAAGAGCGCCTTGAACATGAACTAGTGTACCTTGCACAAAAAGCTGACATCGCAGAAGAACTTGATAGATTAGATACTCATATAGCAGAAATTGCTCGCATTCTTAATAAAGGCGGAAATGTTGGTCGACGTCTAGACTTCCTTCTCCAGGAACTGAATCGTGAAGCTAATACCTTAGGATCTAAATCTATAAGCAAAGTCACTACTGCTGCTGGAGTGGAGTTGAAAGTGATTATTGAGCAAATGCGTGAGCAGGTGCA
>JAAGZM010000180.1 GCA_024206355.1 Gammaproteobacteria bacterium
ATGTTCAATCACTAAAGCGCCCTGTGCATCGGGAAATTCTTCACGGAATGCGGTTTCTTCTTTTTCTTCTAGTCCTAAACGTCGAAGTTCTGCGTAAGAGTGATGTAAAAAGGTACTTTGTAACGTTCCTCTATGAACAGTGTTACCAGCCTGTAAATAGGAAAGTGCGTGTTGAATGCGATCAAGAGGGAAGAACATATTAGTATTGGCAAGGAATGCACCTCCAGCTTGAAGTGCGATAACTTTGCCTTCTTCATTGATAACAGGCGACCCTGATGAGCCCCCCGTAGCACCACTAGCAGCTTGAATATAAAAGGTGTTGAAATCATTAAAACGGTGTAGCCCATAATTGGGAGCTGCACGAGTGAGTCTCGCGAGTGTGCCATCAAGTATAGAGAGCTTTTCGCCAGCATCATTTCCGATAACGCGAATTTCCACACCAACCTTGGCTAATTCTGGGTGCAGTGGCAGGGAACTTACTTCTATATGGCGTAATTTTTCTGGATTATATTGAAAAAATCCAAAGTCATGAACAGGATCACGATAAAGTGGTTTTAACTCAACTTCTTCTTGATTCAGGAAAATTGCTGTAGCAGTGACAGGGCCAGTCTGAACAATATGACGGTTAGTTAGAATAATGCCTCGTTCAGCATCAACAACGAAACCTGTTCCTTGACTTGACATGGGTCGAGATGTTTCAAATGCTCTGGGTACTTCTAATTGTATAGAAACAATGGAATTGGTTACATTATCAATTGTTGTTTTCCAACTATCTGTTTCCGCATGTATTGGATTGCAGAACGCACAGTTTAGCAATATGAATGTGGTGATATGTTTCAATAATTGCATTTTAGATTCTTTCTCCAAATTAAGGTTTTACACAAATTTCTAAGTTCGCTAGCTAGTTAATACCAGGAACACTGTACCATTGCTTTTCTTCCATACACCATGCTGATAATGTGCCTCCCCAACTACAACCTGTGTCAAGGCTTATAATTCCAGGTAATGGTTCTCCGCCCATTAATGCGGCCCAGTGACCATGTAAAATATAACCAGAATGTGTAATTCTATCAGGTATTTTGAACCAGGGAATCAAGTTTCTCGGTGCTTCGACTATTGGAACTTTGCACTTCATATCCAATGAGCCATCAGCATAACAATAACGCATTCGAGTCAGGGCATTTGTGATGAAGCGTAATCGATCATATCCAACGAGTTTTTGTGACCATTTTTCTGGAAAGTTGCCATACATGTGTTGAAAAAACTCTAAATGTTGCTCACTTCTTAATACTTCTTCAACTTCAACAGCAAGAGCGGCAGTTAGGTGAAGGTCCCAATAAGGATGTACACCTGCATGTGACATAAAATAATCTCCTTCAGTATGTACTAAAGGACGAAATCGCAACCAACCCAGTAAAACATCTGCATCTGGTGCATCAAGTAAACTGAAAAAAGTATCTTTGCGATTAGCAAAGTTTCTATCAGTGCTTGCAGCTAAAGCATGGAGATCGTGATTGCCTAATACTGCAATCACAGAATCTTTAATACTATGTATCAGGCGCAGTGTTCCAAGGGAATCAGGGCCCCGATTGACTAGATCGCCTGCTAACCAAAGGGTGTCAGCTGCAGAGTCAAACCTGATATGTTCAAGCAATGCTTCAAATTGTTCTCTACAACCCTGTATATCACCAATAGCGTAGGTGGACATTTTTATACCCATTATCATTCAAGATGCATATTTCAGCTAGGATATAAGCTATCATATTCAAGGCATGAAAGTGTAGTATTAGTCATTGATAGAGTATATCAGATGCAATCCGAGGTTACGGGAGAAATAAATTGAATTCTACCGAGCTTTACTCCATGCTTTTTCAGTTGGACGCATTTGAGGATTCTAGGATAATAGACTTGGCACCCAACTCCAACTCTGAGCCTGCTGAAATTTTCTGACGTGAAATATCACCTGTGAGTAAATACAGGAATAGGTATGAATGTTACAATTATGTTCAAACACCTTCTGAGAATTAAAAGTGAGGATTGAAAGTGAATAATATTGCCCTAATTACTGGCGCAAGCTCAGGATTTGGAGAGGCCACAGCACGTAAATTAGCAGCATCAAACTGGCAGTTAGTGTTAGTCGCACGTCGAACAGATAGACTTGAAGCATTAAAAGCAGAACTCGGTGAATCAGTCATTGAGTGTATCAGCCTAGATGTTACTGATCGTGAGAAGGTAAAAAAACGTATAGAACCATGGAATAGTAAGGTGGATCTATTAGTTAATAACGCAGGCCTAGCAGTGGGACTTGACCCTGCTTGGAATGCTGATCTTGATGACTGGGATATCATGGTGGATACCAATATTAAAGGTTTAACCTATGTCACAAGAGCATTGTTATCGGGAATGGTAGAACGGGGTCGAGGACATGTCATTAATCTTGGTTCAATTGCAGGTAGTTATAATTATCCTGGAGGAAATACCTACGGAGCTACTAAGGCTTTTGTAGAGCGTTTCTCTTTGAATTTACGTGCAGACTTACATGGTACAGGTGTAAGAGTGACTAATATTGAGCCAGGCTTTGCAGAAACTGAATTTTCCAATGTACGCTTCAAAGGCGATGGTGAAAAAGCCGATTTACTGTATAAGGGCACTCAACCACTGCAGCCTGATGATATTGCTGAGTCGATACTTTGGTGTGCGAATTTGCCTGAACATGTGAATATTAATCGATTAGAAATTATGCCAGTTGGGCAATCGTTTGGTCCTTTACCTATTGTTAGAGATTAGGAAATAGACTCTTTCATTTTAAGTACATAGTATGGAGCGATACTGTCTAGCCATTGAGGATATCCTCCTCTGATAACGTACTCTATTAATCGAGAAAAATTTTCTTGAGAGAAGATAAAAGGGCCGATAGTGACTTCTTGATTATTTATATTTCTTTGTAGGCCTATGACTGCGCAAGAGCCAAATTTTAAGATCATTTTTTCAAAAACTACTTTGTTTATATATCCATCTGTTTGTTGCTTGAAATCATTATTATCATTGGGAAAAGGAAAGGCTTTATAAGTTTCTCCTATGAAACCCGTATATCTCATTCCAGATATTGCTCCGTGCAGATCGCCGATTTTAGTAATGTCTTCAATAATATAAGCAGGAACTATTATTTCTTTTTGTTTGCTGGATATAAATTGACAAATTGCTTCGCAAAAATCAGTCGCAAAGATAAAATAGTGATCGAGCAATAACAAGTCAGAATAAATGTTAAAGAAACCAAAGGCGATGGTTCCATGACTTTCTGATTCAAATGCTAGAGGCATGATTTACTCATAGAATTCATTAAAAGCATTAATTACTGTATATATATCATCGGTACTGATATCAATGTGGGTAACGATTCTGCATTTGGGATCAGCACTTAAAATAATATTTTTCTGCTTTAAGAATGGCACAAGCTGATCATGATTATTTGCTTCAATAAAAAGCATATTAGTTTGGGGATTTTCTAACACTGTGACTGAAGGATTGTTAGCTAGGCCTTCAGCTAGAAACGTAGCATT
This sequence comes from Gammaproteobacteria bacterium, assembly GCA_024206355.1. Classification (GTDB taxonomy): domain Bacteria; phylum Pseudomonadota; class Gammaproteobacteria; order Enterobacterales. The sequence continues at coordinate 3,561 of JAAGZM010000180.1, forward strand.
GCTGTGATCATCAACAAGTCGTTCAACATGATGATCTAATGCATAAATTCCTGCAGCTGCGAGCATTCCGGCTTGCCGCATTCCACCACCTAACATTTTGCGCCAAGCTCGGGCCTTGTTTATTAACTCTTTATTGCCAATTATCATGGCTCCTACGGGAGCCCCTAAACCTTTTGATAAGCAGATTGATATGGTATCAAAATTTTTCGAAATTTCCTTGACGTCTATTTCAAGTTTTACAGCAGCATTAAATATTCTTGCTCCATCAAGATGTAGAGAAAGTTTATGCTTGTCAGCAAATGCTTTTACTTGTTGAAGATACTCAAGAGATAAAACCTTTCCCGACATGGTATTTTCAAGGCAAAGTAAACGGCTATTAGCAAAATGGACATCTTGCGGTTTAATGACAGCGGCTACTTTATCTAAATCTAGAGAACCATCATCTTCAAATATTATAGGCTGAGGTTGAATGCTACCAAGTACGGCTCCTCCACCTGCTTCGTACAGATAAGAGTGGGCACTTTGTCCAGCGATGTATTCATCTCCACGTTGGCAATGAGACATTAGAGCGATGAGATTACTTTGCGTACAACTCGGTGTGAACATTGCGGCCTCTTTACTTAGTAGAGTTGCAACTTTGGTTTCTAATATATTGACGGTAGGATCTTCACCATAGACATCATCTCCGAGAGGAGCTTCTATCATAGCTTTTTTCATCTGCTCAGTTGGTTGAGTAACTGTATCACTTCGTAAATCGATAATTTTCATAACAACTCGAATATTGCAATAAAAGTTCTAATCAATGTTTGAGAAATATAGCATAAATAGCAGCAAGTTAATTTGAGACATAAAAAAACTCGCCAATAGGCGAGTTTTTAAGGGTTTTTAAGGCTATGATTATCCAATATTACTAATAATCGAATTTAATGTTTCGCTAGGACGCATTGCAGTAGATACTAGTGCTGTATCAGGTTTGTAATAACCATCAATCTCTATTTCATGACCTTGTGCAGCAATTAACTCTTCAGTTATTTTGTCTTCATTATCTGATAATTGCTGAGCAACTTTTGTAAAAACTGTCGATAAATTAGTGTCGTCAGTTTGTTCGGCTAAAGCTTGAGCCCAATACATAGCAAGGTAATAGTGACTACCTCTGTTATCTAACTCATTGACCTTACGAGAAGGTGATTTGTTATTTGATAAAAACTTCCCTGTTGCCCTATCTAAAGTATCGGCAAGAATTTGTGCTTCAGGGTTATTAGTCGTTTGACTTAGATGCTCTAATGAAACAGACAGTGCTAAGAACTCACCAAGTGAATCCCAACGTAAGTGCCCTTCTTGTACAAACTGTTGGACGTGCTTAGGTGCAGAACCGCCTGCTCCTGTTTCAAATAGTCCACCACCTTTCATCAATGGCACAATAGACAACATCTTCGCACTAGTACCGAGTTCAAGAATAGGAAATAAATCGGTTAGATAGTCACGTAATACGTTACCGGTCACAGAGATAGTATCTTTGCCATCTTTGATTCGCTCTAACGAAAAGCGTGTCGCTTCAACAGGTGTCATGATTTGGATATCAAGCCCTTCAGTATCGTGGGTTGGTAGATAAATATTAACCTTTCCTATGATTTGACGATCATGCGCTCTTTCTTTATCTAACCAGAAGATCGCTGGAGTTCCAGTTGCTCTTGCTCGATTAACGGCGAGCTTTACCCAGTCTTGGATAGGTGCATCTTTAACTTGGCACATTCTCCAGATATCACCTTTCTCTACTTTGTGTTCAAGAAGAACTTCATCTTCCTCATCAACAACACGCACAATACCTGTTGATGCAATTTCAAAGGTTTTATCATGAGAGCCATATTCTTCAGCTTTTTGAGCCATCAAGCCAACATTAGGAACACTGCCCATGGTAGTAGGATCAAATGCACCATTTTCTTTACAGAAATTAATAGTTTCCTGATATATACCTGCATAACAACGATCAGGGATAATCGCTTTAGTATCTTTTAATTCACCATCAGGGCCCCACATTTTTCCTGAAGAACGAATAGCTGCAGGCATAGAGGCATCAATAATAATGTCACTAGGTACATGAAGGTTAGTAATTCCCTTATCAGAGTTAACCATGGCAAGTTCAGGACAATATTCATAACAAGCTTCTATGTCAGCAATAATGATATCTTGCTTTTCTTGAGGAAGACTTTGTATCTTCGAATAAACATCACCTAAACCATTATTAGGATCGACACCTAGCTGTTCAAATAGGGTTGAGTATTTTTCAAAAACATCTTGGTAATAAACAGACACTACCTGACCAAAAATAATAGGATCAGAAACTTTCATCATCGTTGCTTTTAAGTGCACTGACATTAGTACGTCTTGAAATTTAGCATCTTCAATTTCTTTAGCAAGGAAAGCACGGAGTGCTTTTTTGCCCATTACTGAGCCATCAATGATTTCACCTTGAAGAAGTGGAAATGATGCTTTTAGCTCACTGACAGTACCGTTTGCTCCAACATGCTCTATCCGAACATATGTTGATTCTGTAACAGTAATGGACTTCTCACTACCATAAAAATCACCTTCACTCATATGTGCAACATGGGTTTTAGATTCTTCAGACCATACGCCCATGGAATGTGGATTTTCTCTAGCATATTGTTTAACAGAAGCAGGAGCTCTTCGATCAGAGTTTCCTTCTCGCAATACAGGATTTACTGCACTACCTTTTATTTTGTCATAGCGCTCTTTAACTTCTTTTTCTGTATCGTTAGCTGGATCTTCTGGATAATTAGGAAGATTATAACCTTTTCCTTGTAATTCTTTGATGACTGCGTTTAATTGAGGAATTGAAGCGCTGATATTAGGGAGCTTGATAATATTAGCTTCAGGTGTTTGCGCAAGTTCTCCGAGTTCAGCCAGTGCATCACTAATTTGTTGCTCAGGCTTGAGATATTCAGCAAAGCTTGAGATCACTCTTCCTGATAAAGAAATATCCCTAGTTTCTACATCCACTCCAGCGACATTAGTATAAGCATTAATAATGGGCAATAGCGAATAAGTAGCCAGTGCAGGCGCTTCATCTGTTTCAGTATAAATAATCTTTGAATTATCAGTCATCGAAATTTCCTAATTTTTTGTAATTAGTCTAGGCATAAGCATAGACAAAAAGCAGATTTTGATAGCTTTGATTTTATAATTGGACTAAATTATACCAGTAGACTAATTAATAGAATAGACCGAAATCGGATAGATTATTGATTTACAACAATCTATCCGGCTACTCGTATTACTTTTGCTCCGAGAGCATGGAGCTTTTCTTCGATACAATCATAGCCTCTATCAATATGATAGATTCGGTCAACAATAGTCTTGCCTTCAGCGGCTAGACCAGTTAATACGAGGCTTGCAGAGGCTCTTAGGTCTGTTGCCATAACTTGTGCGCTTCGTAAACTATCAACACCTTCACATATTGCAGAGCTGCCTTCGATAGAAATTTTTGCACCCATTCTTAGCATCTCATTGACATGCATAAAGCGGTTTTCAAAAATATTTTCGATTATAATACCAGTTCCTTCAGCAATGGTATTAAGTGCAGTAAATTGTGCCTGCATATCGGTTGGAAAACCTGGATATGGTGCTGTTTTTATACTGACAGCCTTGGGTCGCTTGCCCTCCATGTCGAGTTCAATCCAGTCTTTTCCTGTTTCAATTTTCGCCCCAGCTTCAATGAGCTTTAGCAGGACAGCTTCAAGGAGCTCAGGATTAGTATCCTTAACTAACACACGACCCCCAGTGATTGCAGCTGCTATGAGGAATGTACCAGTTTCTATTCGATCCGGTTGTACGCGGTAAGTTGTACCATGTAACTTTTCGACACCCTCAATAGTGATTACATCAGTACCAGCCCCCGTAATTTTCGCGCCCATTGAGACAAGACATTCGGCAAGATCGACAACTTCAGGTTCTCTAGCCGCATTTTCAATATAAGTAGTTCCTTTGGCGAAAGTGGCAGCCATGAGAATGTTCTCAGTTGCACCAACACTTACGGTATCCATTAATATTTTTGCACCTGTCAAACCGTTTTCTGCTCGAGCTCGAATGTAACCGTCATTAACTTCGATTTCAGCTCCAAGTGCCTGCATGCCTTTAAGGTGTAAATCGACAGGTCTAGAGCCAATGGCACAGCCGCCTGGTAGTGAGACATCAGCTTTACCAAATCGACCTAATAAGGCACCAAGAACTAAAATTGAGGCGCGCATTGTTTTCACCAAATTGTAAGGTGCTTCATAGGATGTAATATTTCGAGAGTCAATCAATATATCAAGCTTTTCAGTAACTGTAGTTGATGAACCCAGTCGACCTAAGAGAGCTAATGTTGTGGTAACATCGTTTAAGTGGGGAACATTGCTTATTGTACTTACACCATCAGCCAATAAAGTTGACATGATGATTGGCAATGCAGCATTTTTAGCGCCAGAAATTCGGATGCTACCATTGAGAGTAACCCCCCCCTCAATTTGAAACTTTTCCATTTTTACTCCAAAAAGTGCCTAACGGCTGAAATATTCTGTGTTAATGATAAATTAAAATATATACCTTGTGAAACAAATACTGCAAAAGGATGATTATTTTGTAAATATAAGCTTTTATATTTGCTAAATAACCCCCAAGAAGTTAATTATTGGTTGGTTAGGGTCTGTTATAGACAGACAAAGAGGGGCAAACTAGGTATTATTATCAATAAGATAAAACCTCAAAACTAATACAAAAATCATACAATTATGAATTCAAAAGCTATTAAGATTTTCCTGCATATTATTCTCATCTCCATTAGCATATTTTTTATCAATGGCTGTTCAGGGAACAAGGTTCGACATTTAAATTCTGAAAATCACAATGATCGTATCAGATATCTGATTATTCATCATACAACCATTGATTATGAAAAGTCAGTCCAAGCATTAACTCAACCTAATGGTGTGAGCGCCCATTACTTAATTCCACAAACCGATGATA